>JAFYCG010000348.1 GCA_017539825.1 Solobacterium sp.
TCTGCCGGGACATGCAGGATGCATGCTGTTTGAAAGATAAGGTGGAGATAATGAATTATAACGGAAATGTATTATTTGGAAAAAAATGGGCGGTCTGCGGGGACAGCTTTACCGCCGGTGTCACCGGAACAGTCATAAAAGAAGGTTTATACAAGGGATGTCACTATGCTTATCCGTATCTGATCGGAGAGCGAAACAATATGGAAATCTGCTCATTCTTTATGGGTGGCAGAACCCTGGCACTTCCGGAAGACGGCACGTTTCATAACAGTCTTTCAGATCCCGATCAGGAATGGTATTACCGGAATATTCCGGAGGATGTGGATTATATAACGGTTTATCTTGGTATTAACGATTCCCATCATGAACACGGGAAAGGCGGAGATGGAGAAGATCCAAGGGGTATCATCCCGCTTGGATCGATTACAGATGAAACAGTTTATACTTACTACGGAGCATGGAATCTGATGCTGACATGGCTGATTGAAAACCGGCCGTTCGCTCATATCGGTATTATTGTGTCTAACGGATGTGACCGGGAGGCTTACCGCAATGCACAGATCGAGATAGCAGAAAAATACGGAATTCCGTATATCGATATGAATGGAGACCGTTTTACCCCGGCTATGATACGTTCACAGAATCCGGATATCCCGGAAAAGGTGAAGCATATGATCAAACTGAAACAGGCAGTTGACTACCCGGCAAATACCCATCCGAACGATGCTGCACATGAATTCGAGTCATACTTTATAGAAGACTTTCTGCGCAGGATTTAGTAAACATTCCTAAAAAATATGAGTGTTACGAAAAATGGCGGTTCTCCTGAGGAATACGAAACGCTGTACAAAACCATTCATCAAAGAATCTGAAACCGATGAAAATCGGTTTTTTATGTGCAAAATAAAATCCTTTTCTCTCTATAAACATAACAGGAGGGATAAAAATGCAATGTAAGAGATGTCTGAATACGGACAAACAGTATTTCTACAAAGGATCAAACGGATGGTATTGCCGCAAATGCATTTCGTTTGGCAGAGCGATGCTTGCAGAGGATATGACACCTGTATCATTACAACCCATACATGAAGAGAGTGAAGAATACAGGCTGCAATATCCTCTTACAGATGCACAGAAAGAGATGACAGAAAAATGTGCTTCTCTGATTCAGAACAGGCAGGATGTATTGCTGAATTGTGTTTGCGGAGCAGGCAAGACAGAACTTGTCACCCTCAGCATCTCTCAGATGCTGAAAGAAAAGAAGAAAGTCTGTTTTGCCATTCCGAGAAGACAGGTTGTTCTTGAACTGCGGGAAAGATTGTCCAGATATTTTCCCAAAGCGAAAGTAACCGGTGTATGCGGTGGCTATACTTCACAAACGGATGGGGATCTGATTATCTGTACAACCCATCAGCTGTACCGGTATTATCAAGCTTTTGATCTGCTGATCCTGGATGAACCGGATGCCTTTCCTTTTCGGGGAAATGATGTCCTGCATGGTATCGCAAAAACATCCTGCAAAGGCAATCTGATCTATCTTACCGCTACACCGGATGAAGAAATGATGAAAAGGGTTAAAGAAGGAACATTGATCATGCTGGAATTAAAGGAAAGGCCGCATGGAAAACCGCTTCCGGTTCCGCAGGTAATCATCAGTTCTGTATTGATGCTGCCGTTATTATGCGTCTGGCTGAATGAGCATCAGAAGCATCCGAGGATGGTATTTGTACCTTCCGTTAACATGGCGGAAAAGCTGTATATGGTTTTGCATCTGTTTTATGAATGTGACTACTGTACATCCAAAAGTGAAGACAGGGATAAAAAGACAGAACATTTCCGGAATGCGAAAAACGGTATACTGATATGTACAACAGTCATGGAAAGAGGTGTAACGATTCCGGGTGTGGATATTTGTGTCTATCAGGCAGAACATGCGGTTTTTGATAAAGCAGGGCTGATTCAGATGGCAGGAAGGGCAGGAAGAACCTTTCAATATCCGCAAGGTGATGTTTTGTTTCTATGCAAAGAAAGAAGCAGCCTGGTGGAAACATGTATCAGGGAGATAAAGAAGGCAAATGAATCGGTGTATTTTGTGCAATAAGGATAAACGCACGGGAGATATACAGGATATTCTTTTTGGAGATGATCCATTGTGTTTTGAATGCAGAAAAAAATGGGAAAGAAAAATTATCAGATACAGGATAAACGGTATACAGGGAGAAGCTTCCTATGTTTATAATGATGCTTTTTCCAAATGCCTGATTCAGTTCAAGGAGATGAAAGATGAAGCTTTACAGGATGTTTTTCTGTATGAAGTTAAAAACAGACTGAAACGAAAGTACAAAGGATACACAATCCTTCTTTTGCCCAGCAGTTCCAAAAAAATCAAAGAAAGAGGTTTTCATCATCTGCAGGAGATGTTTGCCTGTATAGGACTGCAGATGTCAGAACCATTTGAGAAGATCGATGACCTGGATCAAAAAATGCTCCACAAAAAAGACAGAGAAAAAATGGCTTACGGAATCCGCTTGAAAGAAGGTGTGCATCTGCCGAAAAAAATATTGCTATGTGATGATACAATCACAACAGGTTCTACAATGAAAGGGGCATTACATTGTCTGAACAGAAATCATCATACAATCAGAATGTATACAGTTTCTGCCAATTCCTCGTGGATATAGGACAACTGTGTACATGATTTGTAAATCAGTACCTAATAAATTGAATTTTTTGTATTTGAAAGATATAATAGAATGGCTTTTTGTATGTACCAGGAGGAATATTATGGCAAA
>JAFYCG010000349.1 GCA_017539825.1 Solobacterium sp.
CATTGTACCGATGACAATCCAGTCGATGCTCTGCAAATCGACTGTTCCGGGATCATCAAATAGTGGCTCAAATGTAACATGATAATGTTTCGCTTTGACATTCTGTCTTAAAGCATCAATACGCCATAGTTCAGCTCTTCTTGTCACTGTAACACCGAACCAGGCATTATCAAGATCTGTTTCAATCTGTAAAAGATCAGGACGCTTTGAAAGAAAAAGAAACTGATGCTGAGGATTCTGACGAATCTTTGTAAATACTTCCTCCAGCCATTCCTTTTTCCAGACAGAAAGATCGCTCATGCCGGTAAGCAGAAAATTCTGAGGGCATTGTCTGTCCATCATGCGCAACTTTCCCGGAAAATATACAGGCTTGTTAAAATCTTCGGTTATATGCCAGCGCTTCACATTGTTTCGGGCATAACAGTAATCACATCCGACATTACAACCAATCACAAGATTCATGTTTTGGATCTGATCCTTAATACATACACTCATGATTCTTTCCATCCTTCCAGATTTTCACGAATACGGTCGAGATATTTTTCAAATTGTATGATTTCTTTCTTTGTAAATCCGTGATAGTAAATATCACCCATTTTGTCAGAAACAGAATCATAATCCTTTTGTAAGCTATGTGCTTTTTCTGTCAGATATAATAGTGTTTTTCTTTTGTCATCTTTATCCCGGATTCTTTGGATCAGCTCCTGTTTTTCCATTCTTTCCAACATGGTAGTTAAAGAAGTGATCGCAAGACCGGAGCGGTCCGATAAAGCTTTTATAGAAATTCCGTCTTCCTGCCAGAGCACATAGAGAATTCTTCCCTGTGCACCGTTAAACGCATCAATATTCTTTTCGTTTAGTATTTTTTCAAAGATACGATCACCTAACTGCTTGATTTTGGTAATTAAAAATCCGCCGTTCATCTGCATATGAATATACTCCTATATAGTAGCTTTAATATACTACTATATAGGAATAATAGTGTCAAAAAGATTATTAACAAGCTTCTTGTGATTCGAAAAGGTCATATACTCTAATGCATATTTCTTTCATGATATTTCTTTCTTTTGTACAATGTTTTTCAAGAGGAAGAAACTATGTTGAAAGAAGAAATCTGTATTGGCAATTCTAAACTGAATAACCGCATTGTCATGCCGCCTATGGCAACATCCAAATCTACACCGGAAGGATTCATTACTCCGGAATTAATCGATTATTACAGACAAAGAGCTGTAGCAGGTACAGGACTGATTATCACGGAACATGCATATATATCTGAAGAGGGGAAGGCTTCCCCAAACCAGGTATCTGTTTCTAAAGATGAAGATATTGAAGGATTGAGAAAGCTTGCAGATGAAATACATCATTGCAGCAACACAAAGATCATAGTTCAGATCAATCATGCCGGAAGTCTTGCTAAACCGGATGTCTCAGAGACGGGTATCATTGCACCAAGTGCTGTTGTTCATCCGAGAAGAAAAGATGGCATGATACCGAAGGAAATGAATACGGATGATATTGAAAAAGTTATCTATGATTTTGTACAGGCTGCAAAGCGTGTACAGGAAGCAGGATTTGACGGTGTGGAAATTCATGGTGCACATGGATATCTGTTAAATCAGTTCTATTCTCCGCTCACAAACAAAAGAACAGATGCTTATGGCGGATGTCTGGAAAACAGAATCAGGATACATTGTCAGATTCTCGATGCGGTCAGAAAAGAAACAGGAAAAGATTTTATGATCTCCATACGTCTTGGCGGAGTGGATTATCTTGAAGGCGGAAGCACAGTAGAAGATTCCGTACAGGCTTCTGTTCTGTTTGAAAAACATGGTGCGGATATCATTTCCGTAACAGGAGGATTAAGAGGATACATCAATCCCGATGATGCAACACCGGGATACTTCCGGGATATGTCCGTTCCTGTCAAACAGGCTGTAAAAATATCGGTATTACTGACAGGAGGAATCAATACACCTGAAGAAGCAGAGGCAGTACTGCAGGAAGGTTATGCGGATTTAGCAGGTATCGGAAGAGCAATGTTGAAAGATCCTGACTGGTCATCCAATGCATAAAGTGAAAAACCGTTTTGTAACGGTTTTTTCAATTTGACTTTTCTTTTTATGGGATTATACTCAAAGTATAAAGCAGTATAAAAATACAGAAAATGAAGAGAATCATCCGAATGTTCTTTTCTTTTCGACTGTAAATCATAATTTGAAAATCAACAGGAGAACGAAAGTATGGCAGAGAAAATTGTTATTGCGCTGGGAGGGAATGCGCTTCAATCATCCAAAAGCGATGCAACAGCTGAATCACAGCTTAAGGTTGTAAAGAAAACATGTGAATATCTGGCGGATATTTCATGTATGGGGTATGAGATCGGTATTGTTCACGGTAATGGTCCTCAGGTTGGAAGAATTCTTCTTTCCTATGAAACTTCAAAGGATGTAACACCGCCGATGCCTTTTGACGTATGCGGGGCTATGTCACAGGGATATATCGGATATCATATTCAGGAAGGTTTGAAATATGCCCTGAACAAAAGGAATCGTAATATTCCGGTTGTTTCTCTGGTGACCCAGACCGTGGTTGAAAAGAAGGATCCGGCATTCCAGGATCCGACAAAACCAATCGGAAAGTTTTATACAAAAGAAGAAGCTGAAAAGATTGCTGCGGAAAAGGGATATATCATGAAGGAAGATTCGGGAAGAGGGTATCGCAGAGTTGTTCCTTCCCCTAAACCGAGAAGAATTGTTGAGATTGATGCGATCAAGATGTTATGGCCGACTACGATTACTATTTCCGTAGGTGGAGGTGGTATTCCTGTCATACAGAAAAATAATGGTGAATTACAAGGTATTGCAGCTGTAATCGATAAAGATGCAGGTGCGGAACTGTTGGCAGAAGGTGTGGATGCGGATATTCTGATGATTTTGACAGAAGTGGAGAAAGTCGCTATTAACTATAATAAACCAAATCAGATTGATCTGGATCATCTTTCCCTTGAAGAGGCATCACAGTATATCGATGAAGGACAGTTCGCACCGGGAAGCATGTTGCCGAAAGTACAGGCAGCTATGCGTTTTGTCCGCAGATATCCTGACAAGAAAGCCATTATTACTTCATTGGATAAAGCAGTGGAAGCACTGAAAGGCAATGCAGGTACTGTTATAACATTTGCATAGAGTAAATAAAATTTCATAATCATGAAAGTTTTATAAACAGCTGAAAATACGTATAAAAAATGCAGATAGCCAACTGAAAGGAGTGCGAAAGCTCCTGCAAACAAAAGATAAATCGTTTGTATTATAATGAAAACAGAAACAGGAGGATGTATATGGATTTTCTTACACTGGCAAAGAATCGTTATTCATGCCGTAAAATGAGTGAAAAACCTGTTGAACAGGAAAAGATTGATGCAATCATTGAAGCAGCAAGGCTTGCACCTACTGCCAAGAATTTACAACCATTTAAAATCTGGGTGATGCAGTCGGAAGAAGCAGTACAGACAATACATGAGATCACTTCATGCACCTTTGGGGCAAAGGTCTTCTTTGTGGTTGGCGCTAAAAAAGAAGAAGCATGGGTAAGACCTTCCGATCATGCAAATTTCTGCCATGTAGATGCATCTATTGTGGCAACGCATATGATGCTGGAAATTGAAGAACTTGGACTGAATCCCACATGGGTTGGCTTCTTTGATGCTCCTGCTTTACAGGAAAAGTGTCCTGAAATGAAGGAATATGACTTAGTGGCAATATTCCCTGTAGGTTATGGTGCAGAAGATGCTGCACCATCGCCAAGACATACACAAAGAAAAGAGATATCTGACATGGTCAGTATTCTGTAAGAGACCTTAATCAGATAATCAAAAAATATTTTCTCTTTGCAAAGAAGAATGGCTTTTTGTATAATACAAATGGAAACAGAAACGATGTAAATCGGCTTCGTACAATTACCGGCATCGTTTTTGTGATGGAAGAAGTCAAGTCAATCATCTGTCATAGAAACGGATGATTGATTTTTATATGGAGGTTTTATGAGCGAAAACAAAAAAGAAAACAGACTTGGTACAATGCCAGTAGGCAAACTTCTCATCAGCATGGCAATTCCCATGATGATTTCCTTCTTCATTCAGGCTTTATACAATATTGTGGATTCCATGTTTGTGGCAAGAATTTCAGAAAATGCGTTAACGGCGGTGTCTCTTGCCTTTCCTATGCAGCAGATCATGAATGCGATCGGTGTAGGAACAGGTGTGGGTATCAGTGCCAGTATTCCAAGAGCGATAGCACAGAGAAAACAGGAGCATGCAGATCATATCGCTAATACAGGAATATTTCTGAATTTATGTTATGTAGCAGTATTTATGTTGCTGGGATTCTTCTTTGCTCACCGTTTCTATGTCATGCAGACAGATGTGGCAGAGATTGTTGAAGCCGGGACAACTTATTTACGAATCGTATGGGTTATTTGTGCAGGTGCATTCTTCGGTCAGATTTTTGAAAAGATGTTAACAGCTTGCGGTAAAGCATCTCTGGCAATGATCTCTATGGCCAGCGGTGCAGTATTCAATATCATCTTTGATCCGTTGCTGATCTTCGGTATCGGGCCGTTTCCGAAAATGGGTATTGCAGGTGCTGCTTTAGCTACGGTATTAGGACAGGTATTGGCTGCTTGTATCGCTTTCTATTTTAACCATATTAATAATGAATGGCTGACATTCAGAATTAAGGATATCTTTCATCCGGAAGGAGCAGCTGTAAAGGAAATTTATACCATCGGTTTTCCTTCCATGATTACCATGGGATTAACTTCAATGAGTTCTTTCTTTATCAACCAGATTCTGCTTACGTATAGTACGACATCTACCGCAATCTACGGGATCTGGCTGAAACTGCAGAACTTCTGTTACATGCCTGCATTCGGCATGAACAACGGTATGGTTCCGATTCTTTCCTATAACAGCGGCACAAAGAAATGGGACAGAGTCTATCAGACAATCCGCTATGCATTAACTGTGATTTTATCTCTGATGATTGTCTTAACGATAGTGCTTGAAAGCAATCCGCATGTATTATTGACGATGTTTGATGCATCCGAAAACATGATGGCTTTAGGTATTCCTGCGGTAAGAACATTTGTAGCGTCTTTGGTCTTCGGAGGAACATGTATCATTCTGACATCTGCCATGCAGGCATTACGTCACAGTAAATATACATTGATCGTGAATGTATTGAGAGGATTTGTATTACCGGTTCTTGCATTCTTCCTGTTATCTTCCATGTTCCATGAATTAGGAAGACTGTGGATTGCGGTACCGGTTGCAGATATCACTGCATGTGTGATTGCTGTTTTCCTATATAGGAAGATGAAACAGGATCTGGCAGCAGAATAAATATTATGTATAATAAGTACATATGAAAAAAATAATACTTTTGATTTGTGGGGAGACGATGATATCTTTTGTCATCAGCTATCTGTTTAAATTTTCATGGGAAACATTTTCGAACGTCTTGTTGATTGTGGGTTGTGTTTCCATTGTATGGGGAATACCGTTAACACATACGTTTCTTGGACATAATGCTTCCATAAATGGCAGTAATCCAATCAATCATTACAATAAGGTTCGATTTAATATGAAATACGGAAATCCGGATAATAATACAACTGATTGGCTGATCGCAGGAGTAGTTGTATTCCTTGCCGGTATCTGTATATCATTTCTGATCAGAATGTATTAACGGGATGCACAATTATACAAAGGAACAGGTTGTATTGACCTGTTTTTCTTTTTATCATGCCCTTATAATAAATAAGGTAAGAGGAAGTATTATGGCATTAAAAGAAGTATGGCCCGGGTACGAGACAGTTGAAAGAATCGGAAAAGGCGGTTACGGGACAGTCTATAAGGTAAGAAAGAAGGATACGGCAGGAGAGTTTTATTCTGCAATAAAGAAGATATCCATTCCGAAGGATGAGGATGAATATTACGCACTGAAGGATGAGGATTATACAGATGAAAATATCACTATGATCTTCGAGAAGAGAATGAATAAAATTATTGAAGAGTTCAAGCTGATGGCGAAGTTCAAAGGACTATCGCACATAGTCTCTTACGAAGATCATATGATTGTGGAGCATGAAAACGGAATAGGCTGGGACATACTGATCCGCATGGAGCTTCTGGAGAACCTGAAGAAGCATTTTAAAAACATGGATGAGAATGACGTTATACAGCTTGGTATTGATATGTGCAAAGCACTGGAAATCATCCAGAAGGAGAACATCGTCCACAGGGAC
>JAFYCG010000350.1 GCA_017539825.1 Solobacterium sp.
CTTATAGAAAGCGATAACATCGGTCACGCCTTCGCATACATACACTTTTGATAATCTTCTTGCCGCAAGACGCGCACGATGGTAATTATAGACAATATTACCTTTCTTGAAGATTTCTGTTTCATTGGTGTTGATGTATTTGGAGGGATTCTGGGAATCGAGCGTTCTGGCACTGAAACCGATGGGTTTCCCCTTCACATCATGAATCGGGAAAGTGATACGGTCATAAAAAACATCATGCATGCCGTCATCTGCAAGTCTTGCAACATTGCAGCCTGTCATATCACTGTCTGTATATCCTTTTGCATGCAGGAATCTGTACAACATATCCTGACCGGGGTTATAACCGATTTCAAAATGCTTGCGGATTTCACTATCCAATCCTCTTTTTTCCAGATATTCCCTCTGTCTCAGGCAATCTCTGCCTTCCAGCTGATACGTTGTGACACGAATCGTCTCCTCCATGACTTTATGCAGTCTGCTGATATGCGGATCTTCCGGTTTTTCCATGGAACGGTAATCCAGTGAAAAAGGAATACCGCTGATGGATGCCACTTTACCGACTGCTTCCAGAAAAGACACTTTTTCGTAATTCTGAACAAAGGTGAATACATTGCCGCCGGCTCCGCATGAAAAGCACTTATAGATCTGTAAATCACGCGAAACATTCATGGATGGATCATGATCATTATGAAAGGGACAACGGCCTTTGTATTCTTTTCCCTTCTTTTCAAGGGGAACATATCTGCCGATGACATCAACAATATCCGCTTTCGCTCTTATTTCGTTGATTTCCTCTTCACTGATCCTTGGCATATTTTCCTTTTTTCCTTAGAAACGGATTTCCTTGGCAATCTTTGCCCTGACTTCTTCCACTGTCATTCTTTCCTGTTCCATGGAATCACGGTAACGGATGGTAACAGTATGGTCTTCCATTGTCTGTTCATCAATAGTGATGCAGTATGGTGTACCGATCTCATCCTGACGACGGTATCTCTTACCAATGGAACCTGCTTCATCATATGTAACAGAGAAATCATAGGAAAGTTCCTTTCTGATCTTCTCTGCCTCTTCGCCGTATTTTTTCCTTAACGGCAATACAGCTGCTTTAACCGGTGCAAGAATCGGGCTGAAACGCATGACAACTCTTGTGTCACCGTTTTCCAGAGTTTCCTCATCATATGCATCCGTAAAGAACATAAAGAACAATCTTTCAACACCGACTGCCGGTTCTACAACATACGGAATATAGCGTTCATTGGTTACCGGATCAAGATATGTCAGATCTTTTCCGGAAGTTTCCTGATGCTGGCTCAGATCATAGTCTGTACGATCTGCAATACCCCAGAGCTCACCCCAGCCCCAAGGGAATCTGTACTCAATATCCGTAGTAGCTTTGGAGTAGAAACTCAGCTCTTCCTTCTCGTGATCACGGAAGCGCAGGTTTTCAGGATTTCCGCCCAGACTCAAAATCCAGTCCATGCAGAAATTACGCCAGTATGGGAACCAGTCATCATCCGTACCGGGTTTGCAGAAGAATTCCATCTCCATCTGCTCGAATTCTCTTGTACGGAAAATGAAGTTTCCCGGTGTGATTTCATTACGGAAGGATTTTCCGATCTGACCGATGCCGAAAGGAAGCTTTTTACGATAAGCTCTCTGGACATTCTTAAAATCAACAAACATGCCCTGTGCGGTTTCCGGACGCAGATAAATCGTGTTTTTGGAATCTTCCAATGTTCCCTGGAATGTCTTGAACATCAGGTTGAACTGACGGATCGGCGTAAAATCATGTTTTCCGCAATCCGGACACGGAATTTTATTCTCTTCTATGAATTTTTCCATCTGTTCATTAGACCATCCCTCACAAGTCACCTTTCCCTGTGACCAGTTTTCAATCAGCTGGTCTGCACGATGTCTTGTTTTGCATTGGCGGCAGTCCATTAACGGATCGCTGAATCCTTTCAGATGTCCTGAAGCTTCCCAGACTTTCGGATTCATGAGAATCGCTGCCTGAATTTCTACGTTATTCGGATCTTCCTGAATAAATTTCTTCTGCCATGCTTTTTTAATATTGTCCTTCAGCATAACACCGTACGGGCCAAAGTCCCAGGTGTTGCTCAAACCGCCGTAAATTTCGGATCCCTGAAATACAAATCCTGTATTTTTGGCATGTGATACGATCAAATCAAATGTTTTTTCCATTTCCCTCTCCAATCTACCGATAAATAACCCATTATATAATCTTAATGAGTATAGCACTTTCAACTTTCTCATTCAATGGCAAAAAGGCGATCATAGAAATCAAATGATCGCAAATGTATGCCCCCATGTTCCTCTAAAATATCTATAAAAAGACGTAAATCACTCTTTTTTGCCCCGCCTGCATCTTCAACAATTTTCACATGTTCAAGACCCGCTTTGATCAGAAGGCGAAACCTTTTCAGATCGGCCGGATCCTTCCCTTCCGAAAATGGCGGAGCACAATTTTTGCAAAGAAATCCTCCATCTTTGGCACTGATTGTATACACAATATGATTTCCGCACCTCACACAACCGTCTGCTTCCGGCAATATACCGAAAAGATCCATCATTTCCACAAGGAACAGACAGCAGACCGTATGAACATGTGCGCCGTCATTGATCAGATCGTACGCCTTCTCCAGCAGGATGTACTCCCTTTGGCTGTCGCTTCTTTCCATTGTCATGGCATCCGTCATTTCCGCTAACAGGGAAGCTGATGCAGCCCTTTCAATGTCCTCGTGAAGAATGCGGTAAAACTTTTGTGTACGGGCTGTCTTAAGAGAAAACATCGTTTTATTTTGCCTGTAATCAAACGCAAACAAACCAACCGTATACGGAAAAACAGCACTGCGATTACGACTAGTCATCTTCTTCGTACCTCTTGCGACAAAGGAGATTTTCCCATATTCCCTTGTCAGTACAGTCAGAATGGAATCTGCCTCCTTATAGTCAGTCTGTTTGAGTATGATACCGGAAACTTCATCATTCATAAAGTTCGGTTAGCTCCACCATACCCGTATTCCGTAATACGTGAATCCTTGGAACGCCATTCCTCCTCTACTCTGACAAAAAGTTCAAGGTAAACACTCTTTTGCAGAAGCTCTTCAATGTCCTTCCTTGCAAGCATGCCGATTTTCTTGATCATGCTTCCTCTTTTCCCGATCATGATCGCTTTCTGTCCGTCTCTTTCCACCAGAATCATCGCCTGTATGTAGCAGGCATCCTTACGGAATTTCTTGGATTCTATGACAACTGCAGAAGCATGCGGTACTTCCTGCTCCAGACATTCTAATATTTTTTCACGGATAATTTCCGCAATACGGAAGTTTTCAGCACCGTCACTGATCATATCCGCCGGATACAGCAGGTCTCCTTCCGGAAGGTATTTTGCGGTTGTTTCAATCAGATCCTTGAAATCCGTATCAAACTTTGCCGACATCGGAAAATACTCATCAAAATCATATTTCGTCTGCCAGGAGGCAAGATTTTTGATAATCTGCTCCTTGCTCATCTGATCCACTTTATTGAGAATCAGAAAGACAGGCAGCCCTGCATTTTTGACCATCTCCAGAACATACTGGTCCCCCTTTGAAAAAGGAACACTGCCGTCAACCACAAGATAAATAACATCAACACCCTGAATAACATCTGCAGCTTCCCTGTTCATCCTTGCACCAAGACGGTCCTGTGCTTTATGAATACCGGGTGTATCCGTGAAGACGATCTGCAGGTCATCGTTTGTCAGAATGCCTCGTATTTCCGAAC
>JAFYCG010000351.1 GCA_017539825.1 Solobacterium sp.
ACTGCTCCTTTTTCTCCGAGGGTCACAACCATGCTCGGGATCTGTGCCTGCCGGATTTTCTTTGGCAGTAATTCACAGAATTCCAAAGGATCCACTGAACTGTAATCATCCGAGAATAACAAGCCTGCCTCCTGATCATTGCATACAATACATGCTGTTTTTTTCAGAAGATCTCTTCTTTCCATTGCTATGGACATGTTTGATACAACTGCATAAATAGCCTTCTGATATTTTTCAGCCAGACTGAATATCTTCTTTAATATGGATACTTCCATGTCAATTTCAATGACAATACTGTCACAACGGGAAATAATCTCATCTCCGTTTTCATCCAGGATATCGCCGATTGCACTGAGATCGGGACGTTTGGATATCGATGCCACTACATCCCCATGATTATCAAAAACAGCAAGCCAGGTACCTAGTCCATCAGGTGCAATACGCATGTATTCCGTATTGACATGATGCTTGCGTAATTTACGTAAAACATCCTCACTGATGCCGCTGTCATCCACAACGCTGATAAAGATCGGTTCCAGCTCAAGGTTTGCGATATCTTCCACGACATTACGGCTGACACCGCCATGGACCTGAACGACTCTGCCGACATTTCTTCCACCGGGAATATACTGTGCTTCCGGATAGCCTTTCACATCTACAAATACCGCCCCAAAAACAGCAATTGACATAGATTTTCCCCCTTTTTCCAAACATTATACCATGCAACTTTATGAAAGGTGATAAACTCTTATAGGGAGGTAATGAATATGTATTATGTACCGGATGGGACAAAAATCTGCGGATTTTACGAATGTCAGAAATGTGCATCCCGCTTTCTGGATATCAGGGTAGCTCCAAGCCTGGTTTGTCCGTATTGCGGTGAAGTCGCAGATATGGAAATGGGACCGGATGATGTCATGCCTGAGATCAAAGAAGATGCCAAACTTGTACAGGTTCTGGAAGGCGAGGATATTGAAAAATACGACACCCTTCTGAGTCTGGCAATTACCGGCGGCAATTACGAATGGATCTGATCATTTTGTCAGATTCCATTGCTTATACCGCATGAGCGGCATCGCAAATACATTGTCCTTTTCACTCTTCAACAAAGCTTCCTGAAAGATCGGCAATGTATCATGAGGAATATCCAATACTTTGTCCTTCATGCTGAACAAGGCGGAAAGTTCCCTGTTGTCAAAAATAATAAACAGAATATTTGCACTCTGTGGCAAAGTATGAATCAATGCGGCAAGAACAGCTTCATTGATTTTTTCTTTGATGTTGATGACTTTACCGTCCGCCTGGGAAAATAATACAACCTGCTGAATCTTTTGATGGCTGCTAGCTTTCTTTGAAAGTGCAAGAGCCTTCTTTGTATCTTCTTCTTTTCCTTCAGCAAATGCATTCAACAATGGCAAAAGATCTTCTTCATTGAACGACTCTTTCACAGGTTCCGGTTCAATTGCACTCTCGGCATCAAAAATACGGATTTCAACCCCTTCCGGTGTGGAATGTCCTTCAGCCCTGTAAACCGCTTTAGCCAGTTTCTGATGCAATGAAGGGCTGTCTGTCATAAACGTGGGATAGGCATGAAACGGTTTAGGTCTGGATCCCGGCTCAAAATAGCCGTTATTCTCTACAAAAAGATGGCATGGCTTTCCTTCTGCATCCTCTCCTTCAAACATATATTTAGCACACATATGGCGGATTCCGGCAGCATTTGTCACCTGTACATCCGCAGCTCCCGGTAGTATTTTTCCTCTAAAAAGTGCAGACTCGTAAAAACCTGTAAACGGAATAACAGTCACCTTTCCGTTTGGTGCAGTCATATGTGATACTTTTTCCCTGTTGATCAGAATTTCAAATTTCATGATTGGCTCGCTCATATTTCCTCCTGTTATGACATTGTCATCAAACCATCTTCCAAATGAATGATATGATCGCAACCGGACAATGTGGAATGCCGGTGTGATATCAGAATAATTGTTTTATCATTATATGCATTGTTCAATACATCAATCAGTTCTTTTTCATGGAGTACATCAAGCGCACTGGACGGTTCATCCAGCACGATGATATCGGGATCTCTTAGCATGATCCTGGCAATGCCGACTCTCTGTCTTTCTACGCCTGAAAGCCTCTCTTGCATCTCTCCCATCTGTGTATCATAGCCATCCGGAAGCGTCTGTATGAAATCTGATAATCCTGCTTTTTCGGCAGCATCCATGATCTCTTTCATGGTTGCTCCTTCTTTTGCGACAGCTATATTTTTGGCGATGGTATCGTTAAACAGATAAGTATCCTGTTCGAGATAGCCGATCTTCTGATGCAGATCCTGAAAAGAGATATCCCTGATATCGGTATTGTTCAATAAGATGCTTCCTTCCGTTACATCATAAAACCGCAACAGTATTCTTGCAAATGTGGACTTGCCTGCACCGGATTCTCCGACAATGCCGATATGCATGCCTTTCCGTATCTGCAGACTGACATCATGCAGAATCATATGCGGATCTGCAGGATAATGAAAACTGACATTGTCAAAGGTAATGGAATCGATCTTTCCGCATGGAACAGTATTTTCTTTTTCCTTCACGTGAGGAATCTGATCTTCAATTGTGAAGATTCTTCGGGCTGAGGCAAATGCCTCCAACAGATGTGATACGACAAATGTCAAAG
>JAFYCG010000352.1 GCA_017539825.1 Solobacterium sp.
ATGAATAAAGCTTTTCCAGTACATCATCTCCATATTCATATTCACATAGTTCTGCATAAGAATCATCGAGATTCAGCACCATGAATCTGCCGGATTTTATCTTGACCCCTGCCAAGGAAACAGCCATTAAATCCAGATCACTGTAGAAACGGATGATCGGCATTTCATATTTCTTTGCCGAAAGATAAACAGCTCTTTTTTCATTGATGCCGAAACAATCCGGAACTATAAAAAACAGACTAAAGTCCTGAAAACCCGTTTTGGAAACAATCTCTGTTTTTAACACCTGCATCATCCGGTCAAGAATCCCGGGATTCATAAATGATGCATTTCTGGTCTGCATGAACGGCATGGGTATGGCATCATAAAACATGCCATAATTATTTTTAAATACAATGGTTGCCTGTTTCTGTCGTATATCCACATAAACATGGTCTTTCAACATATCTTCACTGCTCATTTGTCGTCCTCTTTTCCAATATTCTAACATGTGCCCTATTGACAAACAAATCTTTCAGTCACGCAAAAACAGAAGTCATTCGACTTCTGCTTTTTCTTCTTTCTCTTCCGGCTTTTCCGGTTCAACATAAGGTACGAGCCTGGGCAGTCTGGTTTGTGTCCCTGTTCCTGCAACCGATGCAACACCGATATAGAATATGCCAAGTGAAACGATATGGCTCAGGAAGGTTGTACCGTCAATCTCATTTCTCATTAATAATATGCCGGATACAAATAAGAGAAGTGCTCCTGTGAATGTACGTCTTGGCATATTGATCGATGCGCAGACCATCATCAATCCGGCAACGACATAGATCATGGCAATCACTTTCAGTATGCCATAATCCCCTTTGATTCCGCTCAGCATAAATATGCCGATCAAAGATAACACGATCCACAGAATAATCTGCCGTCGGGACGCTTTCTCCTCCATAAAGAAGGCGCCACCCAGCACTAAACAGGAAATAATATGAAGTACAGGTCCGACAACCATGGATTGTGATGTGACCAGGTCTGCACTGCATAGCAAGATAACACCCATAAAAATCATGAATGTCAGCAAACCCTTCTGTTTTATGATGCCATAGAGTGCCATTGCACTAAGAATAATGGCAATGATCCGTTTATAGGCAAGTATGCCGTTAATCTGTTCCGGAAACAGTGCACGGTACAATTCCATATTGACAAAAAACATAATTACTGCACTGAAACAGAGATATGGAAATGCCCTGTACTTTGTACCCTTCGGAAGCCATCCCTTTCTGACAACAAGTGAAAAACGGATGCGTCCGACCACAAAGGTCAGCTGGAACATGATCAATGCGATAATAACCATCGGTATAAACAGGAAAATCAATGTCAGCTCTCTCCAGGAAACATCAGAAGCTTTATCACGGATATACCGTACGGTAGACGGAAGATCAAACTGTGCTTCATCTATCGCAACCTGATTCTGTGAAAAAGTCTGTTCACTGGAATAACGGATTTTGCCATTCCTTGTAAAGGTGACTTCAAGATCCTCATCCCCGACATCAAATCCATACAGGACGGTATGGTCTGCAGATTGTCTGCCGATCCGATAATCCAGCGTGCAGAAAGAAATGCTGCCATTCTCATCCGGCTCAATATTCAGGGTGTATTCTTTATCACCGGGAATCAGAACAGAAATCTTTTCATCCGTGAAACCGAAATAGGTATGACTGTCCTTGTCAAAATTCTCTTTTTCTGAAGATGTAATTGTTTCAATCACTTCATTGCTTCTGAGCAGATTTACCGAGGAACAGTCTGAAATATAGACTTTCCGATATGTATCGTGACCTGTATAGAGACCTTTTCTCTCATCAGCGGAAAACACCCAAGAAATATATAATTCCGGCGTATGCGCCTGCAGCATGTTGGCTCCTACCGATGCATTTTCATTCCACCTTCTGAACATATTGTCTTCATCAATGGCATCCATCAGCATGATGGAAAGATAATCA
>JAFYCG010000353.1 GCA_017539825.1 Solobacterium sp.
CTTGCATTCTTTAAAGCATTCATCAAAGCCTGCTGTCTTTCAGGCGTACTTCCCTTTTTCAAGTCCTGTATAACTTCTTTTAATTTATCGTTCTGTACCGGCGGAAGTTTTCCGGCATTACGTGAAACTACTTTTTTAGCCATATTTTTTTCTCCCTTATAAAGTATACTTTTTCTTCACCTTTGAGGCAAATATTTCGTGTTTCGTGGTATGATATTCTCTGTTTCAGGAGGAATCATGAAAAAAATCACATTCAATTCACCGGTTATTCTCTCATTTGCATTAATCAGCGGCATTGTATTAATCGCAAATTATATGACAGCCGGATGGTTAAACAGCATGTTTTTCAGTGTTTATAAAGGATCATTCAAGGATCCTCTGTTCTATCTGCGTCTTCTGACCCATGTACTTGGTCATTCCAACTGGGAACACTATTACGGCAATATGATTCTGCTGCTTCTGGTCGGTCCGATTCTGGAAGAAAAATACGGCAGCATGCAGATCCTGTCCGTGATTGTTGCGGTTGCACTGATTACAGGCGTTGTACACATCCTTCTTCCGGGCAACAGTGCCTTATTAGGCGCATCCGGAGTTGTATTCTCGTTTATCCTTCTGGCTTCTGTCACCGGATCGGGAAAAGGCATACCGGCAACATTAATCATTGCCTGTCTCCTCTATATTTCCAAAGAATTGTATGCAGGCATAGCCGTACGTGACAACATCTCACAGCTGACACACATCATCGGCGGATCCATCGGTGCGGTTTACGGACTTGCGATTCGCAAAAACTAACAGGAATCTTCCCATTGAAGATTCTTTTTTTATCATGAACCTGTTCAAAGATTACATTGATGATCAATAACATTTGAATTAGTAAAAAACATTCATGATTTTAAACATTTTGTCATATAATATTCACATTCCGTTCACATTTGAAGCTTACTATAGTACATGTCAAAAGAAAGGAGAATCCTATGTCAGAATATAGAAATCCAAATGAAACATATTATCAATATCAGGAGAAACCTAGAAGGTCTCACCCCTTCCTGACCGTACTGGCCAGTGCCATCGTATCATTAGCTTGCGGCATTTGCGGAGGATGGTTCGCTGCCACCCATTTAGGTACCGGTGCTGCAGGAGAAACAACTGTTGTATATCAGGCAGCTGAAACAAGCAGTTCTGCAGCTTCCAATATGTCATCCGGCACTCAGGCAATGACAATCACGGATGCTGCAAACAAGGCAATTCCAAGTGTTGTTGAAATCGTCATTGAAGAAACCACACAGGGTTATGGTTTCTTCGGACAAAGCTATACCGCACAAGGTGCTGGTTCCGGTGTCATTATCAGCAGTGACGGCTATATCGTTACCAACAACCACGTTGTTGAAGGTGTTGATACCATTACCGTTACCACATATGACGGCAAGGAATATCCGGCAACTCTTGTCGGAACCGATGCCAAGACAGATGTTGCTGTAATCAAAGTTGACGCAGAGAACCTGGTTCCTGCCACGATTGGCGATTCCTCTAAGATTCAGGTTGGTGATACAGCCCTTGTTATAGGGAATCCTTTAGGAACACTGGGTGGAACCGTAACCAACGGCATCATCTCCGCAACAAGCAGGGAAATCGTCATCAACAATGAATCCATGGATCTGATTCAAACAAATGCAGCAATCAATTCCGGTAACTCCGGCGGAGGAATGTTTGACGGAAACGGCAATCTGATCGGTATTGTCAATGCCAAAGACTCCGGTACAACAAGCAGCGGCACATTGATTGAAGGTTTGGGATTTGCGATCCCGATTAATACGGCAATGGATATTGCCCAGCAGTTAATTGAAAACGGAAGAGTAATCAATCGTGCAACACTCGGTGTTTATCTGCAACAGCTCAATCAGGACATGAACGGTTATGAAGCCGGTCTGTATATCACGGATATCATTTCCGGATCCGGTGCAGAAGCAGCAGGATTAAAACCGTATGACAGAATCCTCAAAGTGGATGATACAGATATCACAAATTACACAGACCTCTCCACATATCTCAGAAACAAAAAACCGGGTGATACAATCACACTTGTCATTGTCAGGGATAATGAACAGATTGATGTCAATGTAACCTTAACCGGAACAATTGATACAGAAACAAAACAAGGCTGATTGCCTTGTTTTTTTATGAAATCTTGTCCATTGAACGGGATGCGATCAAATTTGCATCCGTACCGAGTATATTGGAAACAATCACATCTCCTTCTTTTACCGGTGCTTCCAGGGATATTTTTCTGGCTTCTTCCATAGCCTCCATAATCTGATCCAGGGGTATTGCTTTGTCGGTAATGACAGGCAGAACACGATGTGTTCCGTTTTGGATTCTGACGGTTGTTGTCAGAATCCTTTCCGGACGAATGCACTCCTGTTCGGCATACGCCTTTCCTCTTGGACAGCTGTTACCGGTAATGGAAAGAATTTGTTTTCCCTCCATTTCCACATGCAGCCTGCATCCCATTGGACAGTTGACACTAATCAGTTCCTTGATCATGCTTCATCCTCCTGTATTTCAATCACAACCCCTTCTTTCAGATTGGATATCATCTGTTTTGTCAGCATTGCTCTTTCCATCTCACTTGGCATCAGTTTTTGTTTCTTAAAGGTTTTTAAGACCGTATCTCCGTCTTTGATGTAGAGCGTTGCTTTATCCATAGGCTTCCTGACACGGAAGAAAATCTCCACATGATCCCTCGGATCTTCTGGATGTACGGAAGAAGGAACGCAATAGCTCACAAGATTGCCGTTGGATACAGACAGTTTTATGCCCCTGTCTTTGTGATCCTTCAGATATCCTGCTGCTCCTTTTGCAGCTCTTTCCGCCTGCAGGGAAACAAAGTCAACAAGATCATGAACATGCAGACCGTTACCGCAGGCAAATATGCCGTCAATATTTGTCATATAAGAATCATCTACCACAGGTCCCTTTGTGACAGGATCCATGAGGATACCTGCTTCATCACCCAGATGGTTTTCCGGAATGAGTCCTACCGACAACAGCAATGTATCCACATCAAAGTACATTTCACTTCCCGGTATAGGATTTCTGTGATCATCCACCTTCATCACCTGTATCTTTTCCAGACGGTCTTTACCATAAGCTTTTGTTACGGTATGGCTTAAGAACAGCGGAATGTCAAAATCTTCCAGACACTGTTTGATGTTTCTGGGAAGTCCGTTGGAATACGGCATAATTTCCGCAACACCGTAAACTTTCGCACCCTCAAGTGGCATTCTTCTTGCCATGATTAAGCCGATATCACCCGATCCGAGAATAAAGACCTTTTTCCCTACCAGGTAGCCATCGATATTCAGATATCTCTGTGCCTGTCCGGCTGTATAGATGCCTGCAGGACGGGTTCCCATAATATTGATTGCACCTCTCGGTCTTTCATAACAGCCTACGGCCAATATGATGACATCCGCCTGTAATTTCACAACTCCTTCTTCCGGATGCACATATTCTAATGTCTTATCCGGATTCAGATGGGTTACCATGGCATTGCAAAGTATTTTTACATTCAGCTCTTTTGCCATATTGATATATCGTTCTGCATAAGCAGGACCGGAAAGCTGTTCCTTGAATGTCTGTAACCCGAAACCGTTATGAATGCACTGTTCCAGGATTCCACCCGGCTCACCGTCTTTTTCCAATACAAGAACGTCTTCAATTCCTTCTTTTTTTAATGTGACAGCAGCTGACAAGCCGGCACTGCCGCCACCGATAATCACCGCATCCACGTGTTTCATGCCCGATTCTCACTTTCCAGGATTCTTGATTCCGGTGAATCCAAAACCACTTCCAGAGGGGATATATGCAGTTCTCTGGCTAAAATTTCAAGAACACGCGGTTCACAAAAGCCACCCTGGCATCTTCCCATTCCCGGACGCAATCTCTTTTTTACGCCCTTAACGGATCTTGCTCCGCATGGTTTATGAATGCAGTCAATGATTTCCCCTTCACTGATCTGTTCACATCTGCAGATCATTTTCCCATATGCAGGATTTTTCTGAATCAGCGCGTTTTTTTCTTCATCCGTCAGATTTTTCAGACGGACCGGTGCTTTCCTTGTCAGATTGTAATCTGTTTTTTCTGTAAACAATCCATGCATCTGCATGATTTCGATAATGTAATCCGCAATGGCAGGTGCAGATGCAAGACCCGGTGATTCAATGCTTGCCGCATTGATGAAATAAGGCATGGATTCTTCAATCACAAAATCCTTCTGATCTGTTGAAGGCCTGATACCGGCAAAATTACGAATTGAACGGTTCAAAGGCACATTCTTCATTGTTTTGGAAATATTTTCTCTGACATAAGCCAGTCCTTCTGAGGAATTGCCTGTATCATCCGGATCATCGATTACGGTGCTATCAGGTCCGATCAGCACATTTCCATGTACGGTCGGAACCGCAAGAACACCTTTTCCCTTTTCGGAAGGCACAGGGAAAATAATATGACTGACAAAATTCAGATTTTCTTCCAGAACGTAATATTCTCCTTTTCTTGCCCTGGTATGAAACAGGGTTTTATCAGATACCATCGCAAAGATATCTGCTGCATGAGCTCCTGCAGCATTTACCACATAGTTTGTTTCAAAAACTTTCTCATCCGAAATCACTCTGTATCCGTTATCCGTCTTTTCAATATCTGTTACCTTTGTATTCAGATACAGTTCCGTCTGGTTATTCATTGCACATTCCATGCATGCCTCTGCAACTTCCCAGGGATGAATAACAGCGGTTGTCGGAAAAGAAAGCACCTTTGTCACATTGTCTGATAAATTCGGTTCAGACTTTATTGCTTCCTCACGTGTTAAAAACTGAAATGGAATATCCCTGTTTTCGGCACGTTTGGCAAGGATATCAAGCTGTTCTTCTTCCTGTTTGCCGCAAGCGGCAATATATGCACCGATAACTTTATATTCACAATCGAGATCCTTGCAGATTTTTCCGTACTGATTTGCACCTTTGACATTCAGCAAGCCTTTCAATGTTCCTTCTTCAGGATCATACCCGGTATGGACAATGGCGGAATTTGCCATTGTAGCTCCGTCGGCAATATCATTTTCTCTTTCCAGTAAAGCAACTTTTAAATCATAGCGGGCAAGTTTATACGCCAGCATTGTGCCGGTAATACCGCCGCCTATGATAATTACATCATACATATTGATTAACCCCCACTTCACATCTCCACGAATTATTATACATTCTGA
>JAFYCG010000354.1 GCA_017539825.1 Solobacterium sp.
ATATGAATGATGAAGAAATTGCCATTGTAAAATCTTTAGGGATTAAAACCATTCTGGATTTGCGCAGTAATTACGAAGTTGTTAATCTGAAGGATCCGCAGATTAAAGGTGCAAAATACATCCATGCTTCAGCAATGGTTACGGAAGGGCAGGCGGAAGTTGATCTTTCTCCGGAAGCTTTGAAAAAGTACAGCGAAGATGATTTTATGGCACAGTTCTATGCGCAGCTTCCTTTTATGAATGCCTATTCCCGCATGTTTGATGAGATATTGCGAAAAAAGGTACCGATTCTGTTTCATTGCAGTGCCGGTAAAGACAGAACCGGAGTCGGTGCATTCCTGATCCTAATGGCACTGGGAGTGGATAAGGAAACGGCAGTTCTTGATTATATGCTGACAAATGAATACAGAAAGGAAATATTGCAGAAAGTCCTTGAGAGAAATGCTTCGCTTCCCGAAGAATATCAGAAAAAAGAAGCTGATCTTATGATTTATTTCGGCACAATGGAAGAAAACATTCGTATCGTGGATGAAATGATTCTTTCAGAGTGCGGCTCATATGAGAAGTATTTTGAACGTGTCCTCCATGTATCTTCTGCAGATCTGAAAAGATTGAAAGAAAGTTATCTGGAATAAAAAAAAGGATAAGAATTATCCTTTTTTCTCCGGGAATAGTCTTTCGGCAAGTTCCCGGATATCTTCCTCTTTATGATTCTGTATAGCAGCATATAATAATGTCTGGGCAATTAATGTCATAAAAGAATCATTTTCACTATAACCAAACTTTTCCATGATCTCCTGAAGTTTATTCTTGATGTTTTCCATCAATTTGTCATGGCTGTCTTTAACAGGTTCATTGTTTGTGCTTACTTCATAGGCATGGGAGAAGATGTTCCAATATGTCTTGGAAAACTTACAAATGGTTCCGTAGATTGAGCAAATTGCACTGGTGATCGATGTAACGGAAGAGAACTGATCATCGATTTCCTGGATCGCATCATTCCAATCACTCTCCATAACAGCTGCTACAAGAGCTGCTTTACTGGGGAAGTAATTGTAAGTTGTTCCAACGGCAATCTGACAATCTTCGGCAACTCCGCGCAGAGAAAGACCTGTGTAGCCATTCTCGCCGAGCTGCTTTCTGGCGGAGTCAAGAATACGATTCCTGACATCTGGTATAATTTTTGGCATGGGGATTTACTCCTTTCAAATCATTCACATACAAATGGTAGATGAAAAATGCGAGAAACGAAAGAGGATTTTTGAAAATTACGCAATCTCACATAATCTTTTAAAGAAATTCTGCAAATTTTTACATTATTTTTATGAAAATATGTTAGTTTGCTTACAAGGAGACTTTATGAATGAAATTATATTTTCCAAAGAGAAAATACGGGATTTTATCCGGTATGAAATAACGTTTGAACAGCTTACGGGAACAAGTGATCCGAGGGATATTCTTATCAGGTGTGAAGGCCGATATCAGATTTCCTTTGATGATTGTCTTGCGGCTTTTCGTCAAATGCTTGAGAAAAAAATATCCTACATTGACCTCTATCAGAAGTGGTATGAAGTGATTGTCAGTATGGCGGATGAAGTCAATCTTTCCGGCGCATTCGGATATGAAGGAACTTCTTTTGGCAATATCGATTTTGAAAGTGCCATGATGCGTCTGCCCTTTAACAGGGAAGCAGCTTTATGCATGGTTTTCGGGATGCTCTATCAGATTCCGTTTGAACCTGAAATCAATATTTCGGATTTTGCGGATATTCATGAATACCTGGATATTCTGGAATGTGTGGTTTATAACGAAGAACTGCCTATCCAGAAATGGCATCTGACACTGATGCAGAAAATGCGTTTCCTGATAGTTCTTGCGGAAAAAAGAGAAATAGATCTTGTAGATCAGCCGTTAAAAGATCTTTTCAGAAATTCCCTTGAAGAGATGTGTGAGAAGGGGATGTATGATGCTTTGCGTATCAAGGCATACTGTTGTCTTTTTGGCAATACCGTTTATGAAAAGGATTATCCTCTGGCAAAAGAATATCTGGAAATTCTGGTTGATGAAATGCAGGATGTGTATGCCGCAAATGCTCTTGGCTATATGTATGAAAAAGGACTCGGATGTGATCCGGATTATGAAACAGCTTATGCGTATTACTCCGTTGCGGCTTTTGCGGATGTGGAAATGGCAGCACTGCATGTGGCTGATTGTCTTGAAACAGGAAGAGGATGTCCGAAAAGTCATGATGCAGCAATGCATCAGGTCAGAACGATATATACAAAACTGAAAAGACCTTTTATTGAAGGTGATTACGGATGCTGTTTTGCAGAAGCTGCATACCGCATGGGCAATTACTGCCGCTTCGGAATCGGAACGGGAGAAGATCAGATGCTGGCATACAGCTATTATCTTGATGCCATGAATGCACTGAACCAGAGGATGCACTATGAGCAGACGCAGATGGATGAGGAATTAAAAGAAAAGCTGCAGAATGCCATCGGTGATATGGAAGCAACCATAGGCGGATTTATCCATGACAGGGAAAATGTATTACAGGAACCTGTCGTCTTAGATCGTATCTTATCCGGCGGAATTCCGCTTGAAATGCATGTACAGCCATTAGAAAATGATGAATGCCTGATCATTCTGCAAAGAGCTGACCACCTTCCCGGCAATCATCTGCTTCTGACAGTTGAAAGCATGTCCTACAGCAGGCTGAAAGAAAAGATTGTCCTGATCGCTAAGGGATTTCATTGGGTGGATGGCGAGAGAAAAGAACCTGTATCCTTCGGCTCTTTAGGATATAATGTATTCACGAAAACAACAGTTCTGTATGCTAACGGACAGGTTGCAGCAAGCTTTCATGCAGATGCATTTGTTTTTACGGATGATCGTCCGGATGAGTGGCAGGATGAAGAACCTCTGGATTTTGTCCGCATCCAGAAGGAGGATGGCAAAAGAGAAGATTACTTGAATGCCATACCGGGTCTGAAAAGCGGGGATCATGTCCTTGTGGAAGATGGAGAAGGGGTTGTGGTAAATGCCTTTTCCATGAGAAAATATGAAATGCCTGAAAAGAAATATTTGCATGTGATACAGAAGATTATGTCACATCGTCTGTCATAAGGAGGAGAAATGCTTTATTGTACAAATTGCGGCTGTCCGCTTGAAGAGGATGCAAATTTCTGCATTACATGCGGCGCAAAAGTGATCCGCCATAATGCGGGTGTCCGTTCATTGGAAACAGCGATCCTGGAAACACCGGGTACGTATACCCAAAGGGTTAGGAAGGATATTCCATTGGCGTACCCCGAGACGCATTCCGCAATCGTAACACTTGCAGTGGATGCAATAGTCATTGTGGGAATCATCCTGTATGCTGTTCTATGATCCGTGTGAAAACACGGGTTTTTTTATACAATTTTTGGAATGTGTCTATATTGGCTGAAAGTGTCTATTGCTTTTGTCTTTTCGGAGTTCTATAACATTACAGGTTCAAATGACCAACGGTCAAAAATGTTGTAGAAGGGGGGAAATACAATGCTGAAAACATTCAGTGAAAAAATAGTCAGATCAAGAATAGTCAATCTGATTCTTGCGGTATTGTTGCTGATACCTGCAGGAATCGGTTATATCAAAACAAAAGTCAATTATGATCTTCTGACATATTTGCCTAAGGATATCGAAACGATGACCGGACAGGATATCCTGATTGATGAATTCGGAACAGGCGGATTTTCCATGTATATCGTTGAGGGCATGCCTCAGAAAGATGTGGTCAGTCTGAAAGAAAAAATCAAAAATGTAGAAGGGGTAAAGGATGTCATATGGTATGACAGTGCTCTTGATATCACCATCCCGATGGAAATACTTCCTGATTCTGTTTATGAAACCTTTAACAGCGATGATTCTACGATGATGTTTATTCTGTTTGAAGATTCAACTTCAGCGGATCTGACAATTTCTGCGGTAGAGGATATTCGCAAAATTTCCAATGAGCAATGCTTCCTGAGCGGCATGAGTGCCGTCCTGGTGGATACAAGAGATCTTTCAGAAAGCGAAGCACCGGTCTATGTCGGCATTGCCGTACTGTTATCTGTGATCGTATTGATGCTGGCAATGGATTCCTGGCTGATTCCGTTTATCTTTCTTGCCAGTATAGGCATGGCTATCATTTATAACCTGGGCTCAAATATATTTCTTGGCCAGATATCGTATGTCACGAAAGCTTTGGCGGCTGTCTTACAGCTTGGTGTTACAATGGACTATTCCATCTTCCTATGGCATGCATATATAGCCCGTTTGAAAACAACACCTGACAAAGAAGAGGCAATGTGCGGAGCAATTGAAGAAACAATGACTTCTATCGTCGGCTCCAGTATCACGACAATCGCCGGGTTTATCGCCTTGTGCTTTATGAGCTTTACCTTAGGACTGGATCTTGGCATTGTCATGGCAAAAGGTGTCATCTTCGGTGTTATCAGCTGTGTTACGATTCTGCCTTCCATGATTCTGACCTTTGACGGACTGTTACGGAAAACAAGCCATAAAGCGTTATTGCCTGATCTGCACCGTATCGGGGATCATGTGGTAAAACATTCAAAAATATATCTTGTTGTGATGTTGTTATTACTTGGACCGGCAATTTACGGATATACACATACAAATGTTTATTACAATCTGGATTCCACATTGCCAAGGGATTTGCCAAGTATTATTGCCAATGAAAAACTGGATCAGCAGTTCAATACCAGTGCAACTCATGCATTGCTGATATCGTCTGATGTTCCGGAAAAAGATATCCGGCAGATGTCTTCTGAGATGAAGAAGGAAGACGGTGTGAAATGGGTATTGGGATTTAATACCATCAAGGGTACCGCAATTCCGGATGTATTTATTCCGGAACAGTTATCAGATGCATTGATTTCAGATCATTGGCAGCTGATACTGATCGGATCGGAATATCAGGTAGCAAGCAATGAAGTCAATCAGCAGATTGAAAAATTGCAGGGAATCTGTAAAAGGTATGATGATAAAGCAATGTTAATCGGTGAAGCACCTGCCACAAAAGACCTGATCAATATTACCGCAACAGACTTTGCAACGGTATCTGTTGTATCAATCGGTGTCATTTTCCTGATCATTGCCCTGGTATTCAGATCCATATCACTACCTGTCATACTGGTTGCTGTGATTGAATTCGGTATTTTCATCAATATGGGTATTCCTGCATTTACCGGAACAAAGCTTCCGTTTGTGGCATCCATTGTCATCGGAACAATTCAGCTCGGTTCAACCGTTGATTATGCAATTCTCTTAACAACCAGATACAGAAGAGACAGGACAAAAGGAATTGAAAAACATAAAGCTGTATCAGATGCGGTGAAGGCCAGTGCCAAGTCCATTCTTGTTTCCGCAATGTCATTCTTTGCGGCAACATTCGGCGTTGGCTTGTATTCAAACATTGACATGATCAGTTCACTCTGTACATTGATGGCCAGAGGAGCTCTGATCTCTATGATATGTGTCATCTTTATTCTGCCATCCATCTTATTGATGGCGGATGGAATCATCACAAAGACATCAAAACCGCAAAGAGGATGAAATAGGAGGACGTTATGAAAAAAGTAATAAAAGGATTATGTGTTATGGCTGTTGCAGCATCATTAGGTGCATGCACTGTCAAAGCGGAAAATGTATCTGTTGAAGAAAAACCTGAAGAAAAAGAAGTCATCCATTCACAAGGCCGCAGTGAAACGGATGGTAAAGAAGAAACTGTGTATGTCATCTCCGATGCGAGCGGTCAGGAAAAAGAAGTCATTGTCTCGGACTGGCTGAAAAACGGCAGCGGTGTTAATGAACTGGTTGATGAGACGGATTTAAAAGATATTATCAACGTAAACGGTGATGAACTGTATACCGTAAATGATGACGGAACAATTACATGGAAGACGGAAGGCACGGATATCTATTATCAGGGCACAACCGATCGTAAACTTCCGGTAGATGTCAGAATTTCTTATACGCTTGATGGAAAGGATATCTCCCCTGAAGAGATCAAAGGCAAAAGCGGTCATGTGACAATCCGCTTTGATTATCACAATGATGCCAAGGAAACCGTAAAGGTCAACGGAAAAGAAAAGGAAGTCACCGTACCGTTTGCGATGGTGTCCGGTGTGATTCTTCCGCAGGATCAATTTACAAACATTCATGTTGAAAACGGAAAGATCATGTCTGAAGGCAATAACACAATCGCCATCGGCATGGCATTTCCGGGACTTTCAGAATCACTTGATTTAAGCAAACTGGAAAAGGATATTCATATACCGGAATACTTTGAAATTGAAGCAGATGTTGAAGATTTCACTCTGGGTATGACAATGACCATGGCATCAGCCAATCTTCTGGATACAATGGATCTCGATCTTGATACAGACAAGCTGGATGACAGTATGGATCAATTGACAGACGGTGCTAATCAGCTTGAGGATGGAACAAAACAGTTAAAAGACGGTACTTCTAAATTAAAGGACGGTGCAGAACAGTTATCCGATGGTACCGGTGATCTGAAAGAAGGAACAGGCCGTCTGAAGGATGGTGCATCTGCATTAAAAGACGGAACAAAACAGCTAAAAGACGGTTCAGTTGCTCTTGCGGATGGAACATCTCAATTAAAAGACGGTACAGTACAGCTCAAAGACGGTGTTGCTCAGGCGGAAGAAGGCATGAATCTTCTCAAGGATGGAGCAGATCAGCTGAAAGAAGGCAGTGCAGCATTAAAAGCAGGAACATCCGGTCTTGTTGATGGTTCTAAACAGGTTGATGACGGTGCCAAGCAGATAGATCAGGGAACTCAGGATCTTGATGCAGGTTTGGGAAAATTGCAGACAGGTTTTACGGAATTCGGTAAAAAATCCGCAGAGCTGGTAAACGGAGCAGGCACACTGGCTGATGGCGTTCAAGCTTTAAGTAAAGGAACAGGTGAATTGAAGAACGGTGCTGCCCGGGCTAAAGACGGTGCAACAGCAGTAGATGAAGGCGCAGGAAATGTAAATGACGGTGCAGCTGCATTATCTCAAGGTATCGGACAGGCAGAAGAAGGAATTCAATCTGTATCCAAAGGTATCGGGGATTTGAAAGCAGGAAGCAGCCAGCTTGCAAAAGGGGCATCCGATCTGACTGACGGATCTAAGTCAGTTAAAGACGGTGCACAGAATGTGGATGAAGGCGTACAGAAGCTTGCTGATAATGAGGTACAGTTAAAATCCGGCACGAAATCATTAAGCGATGGTTTGCAGGCATTGAACCAGGGTATGAACCAGTTTGCATCAGGTGCTGATTCATTAGCGTCCGGAGCGGGACAGTTACAATCAGGACTGGATCAGTTCTCACAATTGGAAACAGGTTTGAATGCCGCAAAAGAAGGTGCGGGCACAATTCGTGACAATGCATCAAATCTTGCAGACGGTGCAGATCATGTTAAAACTGCTGCACAGGCAGTCAGTGATGGTGCAAATGCACTTGCTGGCTCTGTAACTTCTGCCAAAGACGGTATTTCATCTATCAGTAATGCAAATACTTCTGCCAATGCAGGTATTGATGAGACAATTGCGATTCTGAATGCATTGAAAGATAATGCAACAGATGAGCAGAAAGAAGAGATTGATAAAGCAATCGAGAAAGCCAATGCAGCAAAGTCTTCCATCAGTACATCTTCTTCAGCCGCAGAATCCGTGAAGAGCGGTTTGGAAAATTCCGCTTCGACATTATCCAATAGTGCTGCAACGCTTTCTGCTTCTGCACAGGCTGTTGCAGACGGTGCAAATGCAATTCAATCAGGCACAAATGATCTGAAGAACGGATTGGATCAGGTGGCAGGCGGTGTCGGAAATGCTGCAGCAAATGTTGAACAGCTAAAGAGCGGCCTGCAAGGACTGATGGATGGTGCAGAGGCATTAAAGACAAATGCGGAAACAATAAAAGAAAGTACAGGTCAGCTGGCAACCGGTGCGGCAACAGTTGATACCGGTGTCGGACAGTTACAGGAAGGCACAAATACACTGAAAGAAGGCACAAAAACTCTGGCAGAAGGGACTGTACAGCTGGATGGCGGTATTCAGCAGGTTTCTGCCGGTGCTAAGTCATTGGATGATGGTATCGGAACATTACAGAACGGAGTTACATCTCTTATCGAAGGTTCAACAAAACTGTCAGCAGGTGCAAAGGATCTTTCGGATGGAACAAGCAAATTAAAAGAGGGTACTGCAGAACTGGCAGAAGGAACAGATACCTTAAGCCAGGGTGCTGAACAGGTTGATACAGGTGCAAAACAGCTGGAAACAGGTGCAAATGCCTTGCATGAAGGTGTCACAACAGCGGTTAACGGTGTCGGGCAGTTAAAAGAAGGCACTGATCAGCTGAAGGAAGGCAGCTCGCAATTGTCCAAAGGAACAGGTACTCTGTCGGAAGGAACAGGCAAGCTGAAAGAAGGTGCATCACAATTGGATGCAGGAGCAGGGGAACTGGATAAAGGCCTTGGAACATTACAGAGCGGTGTAAACACATTTGCACAGAAAACCGGTGAAATGGTAAATGGTGCAAAGCAGATTGCAGATGGTGCCGGTTCTGTAAATTCCGGTGCATCACAATTGAGAGATGGCATTGCTCAGGTGGATAATGGTGCTTTGCAGCTGAAAGACGGTACAGCTGAACTGGATACAGGTGCTGAAAAACTGAATGATGGTGCAAAGGCGCTGGCAGATGGTGTCCTGCAACTCGACGACGGGGCACAGGAACTTCTGGAAGGCATGATCCGTTTCAATGAAGAAGGTATTGAAAAGCTTGCTGAATTATTTGGTGAAGACATTGAAGGCATGATTGATAATCTGCATGCATCCATCGATGCAGGAAAAGCATATAATACATTCTCCGGTGCAGCAGGTGACGGGGAAAACAGTGTCAAATTCATCATCAAGACAGACGCTATAGAATAAGCAAAAGAGCTTACAGGTCAAACTGTAAGTTTTTTTCTGGTATAATCAGACAGAGGTTATGTATGAAACTGATATTTACAGATGAAGAAAATGCTAAAAGGAACAGAATTGCTTTGCAGAAGGAAAGATTAAAGGGGAACATGGTCTGTATGTATACGGATAAAAACCGTAAATGGACTGTACAGAACAACCATATGCTTGCCAATTGTTTTATCACGACATCCGGAGCTTTTGCGTTCAGCGGATGTTACAGGTTGGTGGATAAAGTATCGGTTCATCTGAACGAGCTGATAAAGGTGTTGGATGAAAACCATATTACCTATTCTTTTCAGAAGGAAGATCCTTCTGCCTGCGGCGGCATGCTGACGATGGGAACATCGGATCCTTCAATAGATAATTCACAATATACATATGTGGTAAAGTTTGCGGATGAAAAACAGAAAGATATGATCGAAAGACAAATGCAGAAACAATGTCAGTTTCATCCTGTAGATCATGATAATTATTATGTCACTTTTGCAGACATTGACCTGGAAGATACCAAACGGATACTGGAAGAAAGGGTCATGCAGTTTGCCTCCAAAACAAATCAATCAGCAAATTAAAAACAGCATCGCTGTTTTTTTAAATATGAATTTGAAATTCTGAGAAATCAAAGATACCGTTTCCCTGTACCAGTTTTCCTTCTTTTTCCAATGCGGAGAATGCTTTTTCGATTCTGTCTGTTATGGCAGGCGAAATGTTCAGGTCATGATGGCCCGGAAGGATTCGGTTTACGGAATACAACTGAATGCGTCTTATTGATTGCAGAAATAGTTGCGGGTCGGTGGAAGGGTAGAAAGCATCAAGACAGCCTTTGTAAATCAGATCTCCTGAATAGAGATATTTCTTTTCAGGTTCATAGTAACAGCAATGTCCCGGTGAATGCCCCGGTGTATGAATGACATACACTTTCCGGTTTCCTAAGTCAATACAATCTCCATCAGATAACAGCCGGTCCGGTTGTCCCTGATAAATCTGATACTCATCGATATTGAAACCGGAGGGGAATTCACATGGATCTTTTGTTAACGCATTTTTTACGCTTTGAAGGGAAAGCGGGAACTTTTTAGAAAGCCATTCTTTTTCCGTTTCAAAAACAGCGATATGATCAAACTCTTTGTGTCCGCCGATATGATCCCAATGCACATGGGTTGTGGCAACAAGAACAGGAAGCTGTGTCAGCTGATTTACGACTTTACGGATATCGGAAACTCCGAGTCCGGTATCAATCAGAAGAGCGGATTCATTCCCTGAAAGCAGGTAACAATGCGTTTCTTCCCAATGTTTATATTCACTGATCGCAAATGTCTGAGAATCTATCTGTTCGATGGTAAACCAGTCATCCATTTTTGTTTTCTCTTTTCTTCCGTTTCTTTTTTTCAGGCAGTTCTTCTGCCATGGCAGGAATCAGCTTGTTTAACAAGTCTCTGTCATCAATATCTGCCAGCAGCATTTCTTTTGCACCTTCATAAGGCAATTCTAATGGTGCTTCAGGCATGAGCTTTTTGGATGTTTGTGTCTGTTTGACAAGAAACCTGTCATCATAGATGCCGCCGAATACTTTTCCCTGATAGTAGAGAATGTATTCCGACATCATCGGACGATATGTTACATCATCTAGGTCTCTGAGCTGTTCCAGAACAAATTCCAGATATTCTTTTGTGGAAGCCATATGTATCTCCTTTTCATTCTTTTTTATAATTGCTTTAAGCTGTAAATTCCCTGAGATAGAGTCCTCTTTTCATTTCGTCTGTAGCAGTGTAAGCAGCATGTTTGGAAAAGAGGGCTATGGCTTCTTCAATAGGAAGCCATTCTGTTTCCATACCTGCCTGTTTTTCAGTCTCAGTCAAATTTTTATCACATTGATTGAGAATAGTTCCTTGAAAATAATGCGTGATGTATCTCCAATCCTCATAGTATTCTTCAATTGTCAGTAAAGGGGTGAAGACTTGAATCAGAAATCCTGTCTCTTCGGCGACTTCTCTTTTACAGCATTCTTCTTCGGTTTCATCTTGTTCCATGCCACCACCCGGTATCATCCACAAATCAGCATTAGTTCCGTGTACCAGCAGTATGTTGTTGTTCTGTATGATGATTCCTCGGCAGGCTGTACGGGTGTATTTCCATTTTCCGTAGTAGTTGGTTCCGATAATTTCAACAGGTTTCATGATACTCCTTTATCCAGGTGGTTATTAATAATAAAACAAAAAGATGTTAATTTGTAAAGAGACACAAACAGATCTTAGGAATTAACTTCCTTTTATGCAGATAGCATGTACCGTAAAAGACTCCGTTTGTATGAAGTATTTCACCATGGAATTCAAATGATCCGTAAGTACTGCCGGATGATTCCGATAAAAGAAAATACGAATGGTTTATCCAACATTGATTCAGAATTCATTTGTGTCTGCGATAGATGTGTAGTAAAGTTATATCATTATGAATACAAATGTGAAAAGTGAAAAGGATATACGGCGCTTTGGCATGGTGATG
>JAFYCG010000355.1 GCA_017539825.1 Solobacterium sp.
CAAAGGATTATCCTCTGGAAGGAATAAAAGAAGAATACAGGGGTACTATCAGCCACCTTGTCATGCATGGTGTAAACAACAGGGTAGATGCCTATATGGAACACTATCTGTGTCACCCGATGACAATCCGCAGGTATTACAGACAGTTTGACTATTAAAAAAACCGGCATTTTGATTTGCCGGTTTTATAAATACTTGCAATCTGATATTTTCCGTTTGACACCGTTTAATATCACATATCCCTGTTGCGGTTCCTCATGAACAATATATCTGGGCTGTCTTTCGGAATCTGTTCCATGGTTATGCCCGCATTTGGTTTCACAGGTCAGATCCTGGTTTTGCGGTACGATGTGACCGTCACTGGATCTGTTTAATCGTTGTACAGGTTTATATTTTGAGATGATTGTGGTGGCAACGGATATAATAATCAGAAGCCATATCAGCACAAACAGAAAATCAATCATTTTCTTTTACGCTCTCTGTAATTCCTTTTGCTAATGCGGCAATTCCCTGAATCTCGGAAGGGATGATGATCTTTGTAGCCTGGCCGTTAGCAGCTGCCTGGAAAGCTTCAAGGCTCTTTAAGCGGATGACGGATTCATCTGCACCTGCATCTTTGATGGCGCGTAAACCGTCGGCGGTAGCTTCATGAATCGCACGGATTGCAGCAGCCTTACCTTCAGCTTCTTTGATCTCTTTTTCTTTTTCAGCTTCTGCAGCAAGAATCGTTGCACGTTTCTGTGCTTCGGCTTCCAGTACGGCTGATTCCTTTTTACCTTCAGCGGTCAGGATCATAGCCTGTTTTTCACCTTCGGCTGTCAGAATAGCGGCACGTTTTTCACGTTCTGCCTTCATCTGTTTTTCCATGGATTCACGAATGGCTGCCGGTGGCTGGATGTTTTTAAGCTCAACTCTTGTCACCTTGATTCCCCATGGATCTGTTGCCAAATCAATTGTCTGCAACATCTGGGAGTTGATCTGTTCCCTGGAAGTTAATGTTGCATCCAGCTCCATGTCACCGATGATGTTTCTGAGTGTTGTGGCAGTGAGATTTTCCATTGCCATAATCGGATTTTCTACACCGTATGCATAGAGACGCGGATCGGTGATCTTGAAATAGACGACACTGTCAATCTGCATTGTGACATTATCCTTGGTGATGACAGGCTGAGGAGCAAAGTCGGCAACCTGTTCTTTTAAAAGGGCTTTTCTGGCAATACGATCCATGAAAGGGACTTTGAAATGAATTCCTGCATTCCATGTTGTTTTGTATTTACCGAACCTTTCAATGACATATGCACTTTCCTGCGGAACGACACTTGCACACATAAATACAAGCGAGAGTATTACGACGATAATAATGACCCATTTGATGATGTTAAAAATAATCGGCATAATCTATAATCCTCCTATGCTTTAATCATACTACTTTTCTTTCAGAATATCAGAAATATATTTACCGTTTTTGTTATGCTGTTTTACACATTCTGTTAACAGATACTCGATCTGGCCGTTGACAGATCTGAAGTCCGCTTCTGCCCATTTCGCCAATTCATCATACAGTTCATCGCCCAGACGTAACGGAATCTGTTTTTTCTTTCCGGCCATTAATACAGGGTTCCGCTATTGACAACCGGCTGGGCATCGTGGTTGCCGCATAGCACTACCAGCAAATTGGAAACCATGGCTGCTTTTCTTTCATCGTCAAGTTCGACGGTATTGTTTTCCTGTAATCTTTCAAGTGCCATTTCAACCATTCCGACAGCACCGTCAACGATCATCTTTCGCGCATCGATGATAGCGGAAGCCTGCTGTCTCTGCAACATGACGGCTGCGATTTCCGGTGCATAAGCCAGATAAGTGATTCTTGCTTCGATGATTTCGATACCTGCATTCTCAACTCTGCTTTGTATTTCGTTTTTAATTCTTTCGGCAACAATCGTGGAAGATCCGCGCAGGCTGCCGTCATCCGCTTTGCCATCACCTGTGGTATCAACATTGGATGATACATCGTAAGGGTAGATTCTGACGATATCACGCAATGCGGTATCGCACATCAGGGAAAGATATTCCTTGTAGTTATCAACATTGAATACTGCTTTTGCGGTATCGACAACACGCCATGTTACCGCAATACCGATTTCGACCGGATTACCGAGAACATCGTTGATTTTCTGTTTAGCGTTATTGAGTGTCATCACCTTCAGAGAAATCTTCTTGTTGGAAGTTTCGATCGTTGCATTTGTTCCGCCGGAAGTAAAGGCGGTTAACAGTGTATTCTGTGTTTTGACATCACCGCTTTGTGAAAGCTGTGTTTTGGCTGCCGGATTCAACGATACGGAGAAAGGGTTGACGAAGTAGAAACCTTCACCTTTCAATGTTCCTGTGTATTCGCCGAACAATGTCAGTACAAGGGCTTCCTGTGGTTTTAAAACCTTTAAGCCAAGAAAGCCGATCCAGCCTAGACACAGATAGGCAATACAGATAATCAGCAGAATGCCTAATCCTGCAGCAGCTGCAAATACAGCACCGACTGTTGCCAGGATATACAGGGAAATCAGGATCAGTAATACGGCCATGCCGTTTTCTCTGTTATTTAATACTTTTTCTGTCATATTTGATTCTCCTTTCAATATGATATCAATATGATATCATCATGAATATCCGAAATCAATAGTATGTTAGTTGAAATATACCCCCTGGGGGTATATAATATTTGGCGTGAGGTAAATATGGAGTGTTGTGAAAGACATAAAAAACGTACGGAAGAAGAAAAAAAGACGCTTCTTGCCAGATTAAAAAAAGCGGAGGGACAGATCCGAGGAATACAGAAGATGATTGAAAATGATATCTATTGTCCGGATATTCTGATTCAGGTTTCAGCAGTGACCTCTGCATTGAATTCCTTCAATAAAGAACTGCTTGCATGCCATATCCGATCATGCGTTGCACAGGATATCAGAGATGGTAAGGAAGATACCATTGATGAACTGGTAAATGTATTGCAGAAATTAATGAAATGAGGTGTTTATGGAACAGTATATAGTAACGGGAATGAGTTGTGCTGCCTGTCAGGCAAGAGTGGAAAAAGCAGTTAACGGGGTGCCGGGAGTGACTTCCTGCAGTGTGAGCCTTTTAACCAATTCTATGGGTGTGGAAGGTAATGCAACAAGCAAAGATATTATCCAGGCGGTGGAAAATGCCGGATACGGGGCATCGCTAAAAGGGGCAAAAACGAATCAACAGGATCGAATGGCTGCAGAAGAAGATGCGCTGATCGACAGGGAAACACCGAAATTAAAGAGAAGACTATCTTTATCGGTGATATTTCTTTGTATTTTGATGTATGTGTCCATGGGTCATAACATGGCCGGTTTTCCTGTTCCTTCCTTTCTGGAACACAATCATCTCGGACTTGCCTTGGTACAGATGTGTCTCGCGATCATCGTTATGATGATCAATGGGAAATTCTTTACCAGCGGATACAGGTCCTTATGGATGAGATCACCGAATATGGATACATTAGTTGCATTAGGATCTACCGCATCCTTTGGATGGAGTCTGTATGTTTTGTTTGAAATGACCTGTATGATTACAAACGGTGCATCCAATATGGATTTAATGCCTTTGTATCACAACGAACTGTATTTTGAATCTGCTGCAATGATTCCCTGTTTGATTACGATCGGCAAGATGTTAGAAGCAAAATCAAAAGGCAGAACAACCGATGCATTAAAGAGTCTGATGAAGCTTGCCCCTAAGACAGCTGTTATTCTGAAAGACGGTGTTGAAACGGAAGTAGGCATTGATGAAGTCGGTATCGGAGATGTATTCATTGTCAAAGCAGGCGAAAACATTCCGGTTGACGGTATTGTCTTAGAAGGCAATGGTGCAGTGAATGAATCCGCTTTAACCGGTGAATCCATTCCTGTTGATAAAACAGAAGGAGACAAGGTCAGTGCAGCTACCACCAACCAGTCCGGTTATCTGAAATGTCAGGCAACCAGAATCGGGGAGGATACAACCCTGTCACAGATTATCCATATGGTATCCGATGCAGCGGCGACAAAAGCACCGATTGCCCGTATTGCCGATACGGTTTCAGGTTATTTCGTACCGTTTGTGATCGGGGTTGCTTTAATCACGATATTCGGCTGGCTGATTGCAGGACAGACGATGAGCTTTGCCCTGGCAAGAGGGATCAGTGTTCTAGTTATCTCCTGTCCTTGTGCTTTAGGTCTGGCAACACCGGTTGCCATCATGGTCGGTAACGGTCTCGGGGCGAAAAACGGCATACTCTTTAAGACTTCGGAAGCACTTGAAAATGCCGGTAAAGTACAGATTGTAGCCCTGGATAAAACCGGAACAATTACAAGCGGAGAACCGGTTGTTACGGATATTTATCCATTGGAAGAAGAGGAGAATGATTTTCTGAAGCTTGCATACAGCCTGGAAATCAAATCCTAACATCCTTTAGCCAGAGCCATTGTCAAAGAAGCCGAAAATAGAAATATTCAGCCTTATGAAACAGAAGTATTTCAAGTGGTAGCAGGTAACGGCCTGCAGGCACAGATTCAGAATAAAACGGTCTATGGCGGTAACAGAAACTACATTTCTTCTTTTGCGGCAATACCGGATGGTGTCCTGCAACAGGCACAGAAATATGCCGAAGAGGGAAAAACACCGTTATTCTTTGCCAAAGGGAAGGAATTACAGGGAATGATTGCGGTAGCTGATACAATCAAGGATGATTCTCCTCAGGCAATCAGTGAATTGCAGAATATGGGCATTCATGTTGTCATGCTGACGGGAGATAACGAAAAAACAGCCAATGCCATCGGAAAACAGGCCGGTGTAGATGAAGTGATTGCCGGTGTACTGCCGGATGGCAAGGAAGCAGTCATCAGGAATTTACAGAAAAAAGGCAAAACAGCCATGGTCGGAGACGGTATCAACGATGCGCCTGCATTGACAAGAGCAGATACCGGTATTGCGATCGGTGCTGGTACGGATGTTGCGATTGATTCTGCAGATATCGTTCTGATGAACAGTAAACTATCTGATGTTTCTGCAGCAATCCGATTAAGCCGCAAAACATTGAAAAACATTCATGAGAATTTGTTCTGGGCATTCTTCTATAACCTGATCTGTATACCTCTTGCGGCAGGATTATTCAAATGGAAGATGAATCCGATGGTTGGAGCAGCTGCTATGAGCCTGTCCAGTTTTACGGTATGTATGAATGCTTTACGCCTGAATCTGTTCAATATTCATGATTCTTCAAAGGATAAAAAGATTCACTTTAAAAATGAGGAAACCTCAGCAGAACAAACAGAAAAAGCTGTTATCCATGTAGATGGAATGATGTGTGAACATTGCGAATCCGTTGTACAGAAAGCACTGGAAGGCATCAAAGGTGTGCAGTCTGCCAAGGCAGACCATACAACCGGTATTGTTGAGATGATGATCACGGAAAAGATTCCGGCGGAACGAATTGATGAAGTTATCACAAAAGCCGGTTATAAACCTGTTCATGAAGAACAAAAACACATCTCTCATACAAAGGAGTATGTAGTGGAAGGCATGATGTGTGAGCATTGTGAAGCAACTGTAAAAAGAGCTTTGGAAGAACTCGACGGGGTGGAAGAAGCTTTTGCGGATCACAATGTGAATCAGGTCAGAGTTTCCTTTTCGAAGGATGTGGATGAAACGTTGATTCAACAGGCAATTGAAAATAAAGGATATACATTCAAGGGAGAAAGAAAATGAAGCAGATAACGATCGGGATTGACGGCATGATGTGCAGCATGTGTGAAGCACATATCAATGATGCAATTCGACAGAATTTCCATGTCAAAAAAGTTAACGCAGACAGAAAGAAGAAACATGCAGTTATTATTGCAGATCAGGATATAACGGAAGCACAGTTACATGCCGTCATTGATCCGACTGGATATACAATGACATCTTATACGGTTGAACCGTATAAAAAGAAAGGATTGTTCGGGTTTTAATGTGGTCAGTATTAAAGAAGAAAGAATTGAAAAAGAAGAATATATTGATTTTCTGAAAAGAACAAATCTGGGAAAACAATATCCGAAAGAAAGATTCCGTGAAAGAATCGAAAAACTGGTAAAAAATGCAAATATCAGCCTTATCGCAAGAGATGAGGAGAATACTGTCATCGGTGTTCTGTTTGGTTTGACAGATTATGCATACTGGCTTTTTGTTACTGATCTCGGTGTAGACAGACAATTTGAAAGACAAGGCATCGGAAAAAAGCTTTTTCAAAAGGCACATGAAATTGCCGGCGGAAAAAAGGATATCATTGTATATCTTTGTGCAAATACAGATGCCATTCCGTTTTATGAAAAACTCGGTTTACAGAAGGCCGATGATGTCATGGTGCTGAATCATGTGGAGTGGACCGCCTTCACAGTTATGTAAAGAGGAATTATGATTGATATAACAGTTTTAAGTAAGAAATATGATGTCATCAGGATGGATGAATCCCATGTTGATGCAATCTATGATATATGTAAAGGCAATCCGCAGTTCTATCTTTTCA
>JAFYCG010000356.1 GCA_017539825.1 Solobacterium sp.
AATCCTGAGCCAGGATCAAACTCTTCATTTGTCCTATTCAGCGGACTGCTCCGCTTCATTCCTTCATTACTTTTATTCGCTTGACGTTTGCTTCGTACTTTCCAGTACTCTTGTACTTTTGATGTGCTTCCTGCTCGGTTTTTCAAAGATCTCCCGCCGCCGCTCTCAGCGACAGCTCAAATATACTACCATCTTTCCCTCCCCCTTGCAACCCTTTTTTTTACTTTTTTTAAATTTTTTTTTCCTTTTTTTTAGTTGGCTTTTCAAGTAATTTTATGATTTTGAATTTTGTGTTGATTTAATTCTTTATAATTATTGGTTTTTAAATAACCTTTAGACAAAATAAGATCGATTCATAATACATTTAAAAAGCCTTGTCATCACAAGATAACAAGGCTAATAAAGAATTCATATTTTACGGATGTGCTAATTTCATCAATTAAAGATGCCAGGCTGTAATAAATTCCATTAATCCCAGTATAACTACAGCGATTCCGATGACTTTGGATACACCGAGTTCATTCTTTCTTGCATAAGATATTGATGCAATTCCCATAAGCATGCTTCCTAATCCATAGAATGCAGTATATTCACTATATGCAGTAATTCCTCTCAACAGAAGATATACTGCAATTATGACAAACACCCATGCTCTGACAATATGATCTCTTTTAATAACGATCTTCTCATTAAACATCTGATTCTGAATCTTGGATTCACTCATAAAAATATCTCCTTATTTCGAAATCTTTCTTTAATATTACTGTAGCTTTTTTTCTCTACATTTGAAATGGTTTGGTCTTCAATTCATTCGTTTTTTTGAAGAATTCATTGAAAAATAATTTCACTTTTCATCACTTGTATTCTTACTTTTCATTTCCTCTCATGAAAGTGTTTTCATTGAATTGAGGAATATGATATACTTTCCACATTATGGATAAAGATTTTTACAAACGTGCTTTAAGGATTGCGATTCCGATCATGATACAGAACGGAATTACTAATTTTGTCGCTATGCTTGACAACATTATGATCGGACAGATCGGAACAAACCAGATGTCATCTGTAGCTATTGTGAATCAGCTGATGTTCGTTTTTAATCTGTGCATCTTCGGCGGATTATCCGGAATAGGTATTTTTACAGCACAGTTCTATGGAAAGAAAGATCATAATGGAATACGGCACTGTTTTCGCCTGATGTTCATTCTGGCGTGTCTTCTGTCATTGACCGGCATGATTGTCTTCTTAACGAACGGATCCCGGTTGATTTCTCTGTATCTTTCCAAAGGAGATGCATTGACCAGTGCCGAGGATACATTGTTTTATGCAAAACAATACTTGCAGATCATGCTGATAGGAATGCTTCCGTTTGCATTGACGCAGGTGTACTCCTCCACATTGCGTTCCACAAATGAAACCATTATTCCGATGCGGGGAAGCATGCTTGCGGTATTTGTCAATCTGATCGGAAATTATATTCTCATCTACGGTAAATTCGGATTTCCTGTCCTGGGGGTACGAGGTGCAGCTATCGCTACTGCCCTGTCAAGATTTGTCGAACTTGCATTTGTCGCTGTCTGGACACACAGTCATAAAGAAAAAACATATTTATACAGGATGTGTTTGCAAGCATTTCTGTCCCAAAAGATCTTGTCATAAACTGTATAAAAAAAGGATCCCCTCTTTTATTGAACGAATTCCTGTGGTCTGCCTCTATGGCAACATTATCACAGATTTATTCTAACAGAGGATTATCTGTTATTGCCGCATACAATATTTCCTCAACGATCGCAAACATCTTCAACATTGCGTTTATTGCCCTCGGCAGTGCAACCGGAATCCTGATCGGTCATGAATTAGGGGCAGGCCATTTCGACACCGTCAAAAGAGACGCAAACCGCATAACAATATTTACATTGTTTATATGTATCCTCTTCGGTATTGTTTTATTTTCGATCGCCGGCATATTCCCGCAGGCATACAATACTTCCGACGAAATACGCAGTCTTGCTTCCGGATTAATACGGGTTGCTGCATGCTGTATGCCGATGTATGCCTATGCCAACGCCTCCTACTTCATTTTGCGATCCGGAGGAAAAACTTTGATCACCTTCCTGTTTGATTCATGCTTTTCATGGGTTGTTTCAATTCCATTAGCGTATCTTCTTGTCCACTATACAGGTTTGACTGTTGTTCGCTTATATCTGTTTGTGCAGCTTGCCGATCTGATCAAGTGCGGGATCGGATTCATACTCATTGAGAAAGGTGTATGGATCCATGACATTACTAACACATCCAAAAAAGATGCTGCCATTGCCTGACAGCATCTTTTTCATTTTAGTCCAGATCAGCGCCGTTGCTTGCGCAGACTTTTTTGTACCAGAAGAAGGAATCCTTTCTGATTCTCTTCATATCCTTGAGATCAAATTCATCACGATTGACATAGATGAATCCATATCTCTTCGTAATACCCTGGTGTGTGGAAATCAGATCAAATGCAGACCATGGGGAATAGCCGAATAACTGTACGCCATCCGTAATTGCTTCCTGGCATGCCTTGATATGTCTTCTGAGATAATCAATACGATAATCATCATGAATTGTTCCGTCTTCTTCCAGCTTATCCGGAACACCGCATCCGTTTTCGGTAATGATCAGAGGCAGATGATATCTTTCCCATAACTGTCTTAATGTGACTCTTAAACCGATCGGATCAATTCCCATGCCATAGGATGTTTTTTCCTGTAACGGGTTGGAGACAGCACTGCTCATGCCCGGATATGTCATCAATCCGCCCATGAAGTTGGCAGTATCGGACTTGATCTTCATTCCGTCTTCTACATTGATGTATTTGACAGTTCCTGCACCATAATAGTTAAATGCGATAAAATCAGGATTTCCGTTCTTCAGATCTTCCAGATCCTGTTCGGTAATATCCGGTGCAATTCCCTTGTCTGTCCACCAGTTCAGCAATGCTTCCGGATATGTCCCGAATACAGCGGTATCCAGGAACAGTCTGTTTCTCAACTGATCCCAGTCCATAGCAGCAAGATTATCCTCCGGTGAAGAAGAAGCAGGATAAATCGCCGTAATGTTCGGTGCCGGACCTACTTTTGCGTTCGGTGCCATTTCATGACACAGAATCATAGCCTTAGCCTGAGCAACAAGCATATGATGGTTTGCCTGCCACTGGTTCTTTTCAGATCCGTATTGCGCTCCCTGGAACAGAGCCATCATGTTCTGTTCGTTGATTGTTAAGAAGTATTTTACTTTGGAACCGTATTCTTTGTAGCAGACTCTGCAATACTCTACAAAATCATCAATACACTGCCTGCTTGCCCATCCGCCGTATTTGTCCTGCAAAACCTGAGGAAGGTCAAAATGATACAGTGTTACAACAGGTTCAATGCCATACTTCAGACATTCATCGATGACATCATGATAATGCTTGACAGCAATCTCGTTTACTTCGCCTGCCCCTTGCGGAATGATACGCGGCCATGCGATAGAGAAACGGAATTCTTTAAAATTCATCTCTGCCATCAAAGCGATGTCTTCTTTAAAACGGTAGTAATGATCGATACCGTCGTTGAAGTTTGTTGTGCCTTTCGGAACCGGTGCAGTATCGGAAACAGAAAGGGTTCTGCCTTCATCCAGATAAGCACCTTCACACTGGTAAGCACTCGAAGAAGCACCCCAAAGGAATCCCTCCGGGAAAGGTTTTAAATTCTTATAATCCATATATTTCCTCCAATTACCTAAATTATATCAAAATACAATTCACTTTACGAATAAATAGAAAAAAGGCAGTACGGAATGCCCTTATCCGCTACTGCTTTCTTCTTCAAATCATTTGCTATGCCTATGTATTATTGAGGAGGACATGACACAGCATGGAACATGCCGGTTTCTGATGCATGATCTCATCTGCCCAAATGATTTCGATGCTTCCGGCTTCGCAAGACCGATAAATAAAGGAGTGTGATGGAAAGAGTGAGTTATCGGTTAGCTTGCGCTAACTAAATGTTAACAAAGACTCATCTCCCTGTCAACATCTTTTATGAAAAAAACACGAATTTAATCGTGTTTTTACAGATTTTCAAGATTGCCGTTATTTTCAATCACTTTTTTGTACCAGTAGAAGGAATCTTTTCTGTATCTGTTCAATGTTCCGTTTCCAAGATCATCCACGTCAACGTAGATAAAACCATATCTCTTGCGGATTTCACCGGTGCCTGCTGATACAACGTCAATGCATCCCCAGGTCGTATAACCGATCAGGTCTACACCGTTTTCAATTGCAAGGTCCATAGCCTTGATGTGTTCCCTGAAATAATCAATTCTGAAAGGATCATGAACAGTCCCGTCTTCTTCAAGTGTATCAAAAGCTCCCAGACCGTTTTCAACAACCATGATCGGTTTTTCGTATCTGTCATAGATCATTTCCAGATAGTAATCCAGTCCTGACGGATCTGTAGACCATCCCCAGTCGCTGTATTGCAGATACGGATTTTTTGTACCGGAGGACATGTTGCCGCCGACCTTTTCCATACCATCATGTGTTGTGACATTCTGTGACATGTAATAACTGAAAGTATACATATCAACAGTTCCTTTTTTCAGCTCTTCAAGATCCTCTTCCGTGATATCCAGGTTTACATTGTATTTCTTCCACATTCTTTTTGCGTAGGTCGGATAGGATCCTTTGCATTGTACATCGGAGCAGTAGAAGATTTTTTCTTCCCACATATGCCTGTTCCACAGAATGTCCTTGGGATCACATGTTGCAGGATAATAACAGATACCGCAGATCATGCATCCGATCATATTTTCAGGATCAATCCTATGGCCGATCTGTACCGCCTTTGCACTTGCAACAAACTGATAATGCAATTGCTGCAAACCTTCCTGGTATCTCCATAACGGTGTTGATCCATCACGGACCGGCTGAGGCATACTGTTATTAATCTCGTTGAAAGTCAGCCAGTATTTGACCAGTCCTTTATATTCTCTGAAGCATGTTTCCGCAAATCTGACATAGAGATCGATCAGTTTCCTGTTGTTCCATCCGTCAAATTCTTCTTCGAGGTATAACGGTGTATCAAAATGCCAGATTGTGACAAGCGGTTCGATGTTATATTTCCGCAATTCTTTGAAGACATCACGGTAATGTTCAATACCTTCCTGATTCGGCACTTCCTCAATTCCCTTCGGATACAGTCTCGACCAGGAAATAGACATACGATATACCTTGAACCCCATTTCTGCAAAGAGTGCGATATCCTCTTTGTAGCGATGATACTGGTCAATTGCCAGATGATTCGGATAATACTGATCTTTCAATACAGCATATTTTGCACCTTCAGGAAGCTTGTCATGCTTTTTCTTGAATCCCGGTTTTCCGTCTTTGTCTATAAATGTGATGTATCTTGGTGTATCTTTTGTTCCGCCGGTAGTGACATCGGTTAAAGCCGGTCCTCTGCCGCCTTCATTCCATGCACCCTCAGCCTGATTTGCGGCTGTTGCACCGCCCCATAAAAAGTTCTTTGGAAATGCCATATACCCTCCTCTATCTTGTGAAATCTCTTTATACAAGTGATACTTTTACAATATTTTCTTTTCAACATTCTTTCCGCTTACCAGGGAAAGCAGAATCTCACACGCTTTATCAGCAAGCTGTTCGGGATTCCTGTCAATTGCGATTATTGAAGGAAAAGTCACCGTTGAACACGGGCTGTTGTCGAAGGAGATCAGCTCCAGCTCCTTTTCAGGTATATGGGAAAAAGACTTTTCCCCTTCCTCCATCAGATGCAGGAGGTTTTCTTTCTGATGTACATCAGCAATCATTTTATACCCCTTATTGGAAATGGATTTCAATTCAATGCCATAGGATTCAACGATCTTTCTGATTTCCGGTATAACAGTCCTGAACATCCGCCTGCTGATCCCGGTCTTTGAAGCGATATCGTATGAAGAAAGATAGTCTTCTGCATTCATCAGATTCTGTATGATCATTCGTTCTGTTTTTGTCAGTTTCATTTTCTTTTCCCTGTTAATGTCATTCTATCATCTGCTATTTCATTTGCAAACAAAAAACAATCCGCTCTAAACGGATTGTTTCTGAAGTTTTCTTAAATGATGCCGAAATGTTCCATGGCTTTTGCAAGCCCTTCATCCGCAATATCTTCCGCCACATAATCCGCCAGGGCTTTTAACTCCTCACAACTGTTTCCCATGGCAACCCCATATCTGCATGCCTGCAAAACACTGGCATCATTCATGGAATCTCCGAAAGCATATGTGTTCTCCATTGTTCCGCCAAGTCTTTCAACCAGTCGTATAGCGCCGTTCCCTTTGGTAATACCGCGCATGGTGACTTCTCCGGATGTTCTGCCAGCCCTGCCATATGAGGCAGAAGTGGATACATAATCCAGTTGCGGATTTTTTCTGCGGATAAATTCCTGTTCAACCTCCTCACTTGGAAAGCTGACATCAATTTCCAGCACATCTTCCCCGTTATATTCTTCCAGATGATATACGCCGAAATTCCGAAGAACGTTTTCCAGATCCTGATCCGGATATCGGGAAGCAATTTCTGCCATTCCCCGATATTCATGCGGATCGGCAAACGCTTTATACAAAGTCGCCATCAGCATGCCGCCATCCAGCTGATCCAAAACCATTTCCTTTAGTTCATCCAGAAGTTCCGGTAAAATCGGTGTCAGTATCGGTTCTTCTCCTTTGATCATAATTCCTCCGCCGTCGGAAAAGACAAAACCATCCATCAGGTCAATATAATTTCTTAATCCGCCAAGACTTCTTCCTGAAGAAATCAAACAGGCATAACCGTTTTCTTTTGCCTTCTGTAATGCCTGAAGTGTTATTTCGGTGATTCCTTTTCCCCGATAGCTGTCTTCCAATGTACCGTCAATATCAAAAAACAAAAATCCTTTATACATACCTTCTCCTCACTGTTCCCTGTTATAAATCAAAGCAATATCATTTTTATTTTTACCCATCAAGACAATCGCTGCCATCAGATTAATCATCATAAATATCGCAATGATCATTCTCGGCGGCAGCAATAATCCTGCAAGTCCTGCCAGCATTTCACCAACCAGGCTTCCGCATGTATTCAGCATATTGAACATGCCGTTGAATCTTCCTTTTTTATCATCCGGCACATACGATTGTGTTGCCGAAATACGAATGGTATAACTGGTTACCCCGGAAATCCCTGTAACAAAACACATTGCCATGGCGACCGGAATCGGCATAAAAAGATACATAGCTTCCAGCACATTGGTCAGAATATACACCATAAACGCTATTTTAAATTTCTTCATGACAGGAATTTTTACCCTGTACAGCAAGGCACCGCCTATTCCTCTTCCCGCCATTGCCATTCCCTGTACAAGCATAAAGATATATTCCCCATAGGAATAGGCTTTACGGAAATACGGCAATGTCAGCACATTGGTTACCCCGTATGTCATTGCTGAAAAGGTGAAATAAACAGCAATGATCAACAATCCTCTTTCTGCCTTCAGATAACGGCCGCCCTCTTTAATGTCTTCCTTCATCTGTGCTATCCTGTTTTCGCTCTTCACAGCCCTTGTTTCGACATATTTTTCTTTTGTTTTGATCTGTGTCTCCATAATTGCTGCAATCAGAAAACAAACGGCATTGATATACAGAAGCGGTCCGATTCCGACCTGATGATAGGCAAAAGTCGCAACCGGAACCATTAATGCCGACATTGTTTCAAGAACCGAGGAAATCGAATATGCCTTGGAGAAATTCCCTTCGGTAATTAACAGCGGATAAAAGCTCTGATAGGCAGTCATATATATGCTCTGTATGGATCCGATCACAAATACATAGATCGCAAACAGCGGGAAATAAAACCACCCTTTAATCAGAACATAACCGGCAATGACATATAAAAAAGCAGACAGAAAATCCAGTGTATAGATCACCTTCTTACGGGAGAATCGATCTAAATACGCACCGGAAACAATCGGCATAATAATCTGCGGAATCGTAAAGGCCATCAAATAAATCGCATAGAATAACGTCGATTCCGTAAAATCAAGAACCATGAGACTTAACGCAAAACCGGACATGGCATTGCCGAACATCGACACAACACTGCCTAATGTAATAATTGTAAAATCCCTGGTCCAAAGTTTGTTCTTTTCCATAGCCTTTATTATTACATCATGCAAACAAAAAGGGAAGATATCAGCTCTTCCCGATTGTCTGTGGATCCCGCATCAGATGATCATATGTATAAACGCCGTCTTCATATGTAAATATAAAGATTCCGGCATTGGGCATCGGATTGACACCTTCCCTGTCACTGATTTTATAGACTTCCTCTTTGGAAAGTAAAAAGAGTGTCTTTAACAGATTCATATACAAGTCTCCATGAGATACACAAAGGATATTATCCCCATCCTTTGCCTCATCTGCAGCCTCCTGAAAAAACTGATGTATTCTGAAGGTAATTTCTGCCGCATCTTCTCCGCCTGCATCTTTCCAGTCGTTCTTCAGATTTCTCTGCATGATTTCATCCCATCTGTTTTCATAATGGCATCCTTCATAGCTTCCGAAAAAGACCTCTTTCAGCCTTTTGTCCGGAATGGCTTCCATATGATGCGGTTCAAGGATGATCTCTGCCGTATCCCTTGTCCTTTCCGTTGTGGAACAATACGCTTTGGCAAAGGAAACATTCCGCAATGCTTCTTTTGCCGTATCCGCCTGTTGCTTTCCTTTTTCCGTCAATGGCGAATCACACCAGCCTTGCAGCCTTTTTTCCACATTGAATTTGGTTTCACCATGGCGTACAAAATAGAATGTCACCTTCTTCTTAACACGGTTGCGATACTCTGTTGCACTCATCGGTTCCTGTGTCAATGTGTATTTTCCGTCTTCATATGTGAACAAAGCAATTCCGGCATTGGGAATAAACGGCCTGTTTTGTTCTCTCATTCTTCGTATATATTCCTGCTGGTCATAGTCGAATATCGTTTTCATGAGATGCATAAAGAAAGAACCGTGGCTGACAAGAAGAACCGTATCTCCATCCTTGCAGGATGAAAGAATCTTTTCAAACCCTCTGTCACTCCTCTCTTTGAAAAGCGGCACATTTTCTCCGTTGACATCTGTCCAGTCATCCGCAATACGATGCGGCTGTATCCTGTCTTTGAATCGTTCAAAATGCTTTCCGTCAAGATCGCCGAAATCAAATTCCTTGAGTTCTTTCATGCATACAGGCTGAATACCATGGTATTTTGCCAAGATCAAAGCTGTATCCCATGCCCTTTCACTGGCGGAACAGTAAATGTGATCAATCTTTTCATGGCGTAATGCAGAGGCAGTATCTTCCGCCTGATGTATGCCGTTTTCCGTTAGCGGGCTGTCACACATTCCCTGCATGCGGGAAATTGTGTTAAACAAAGTCTGCCCATGTCGCACGTAAATAAAGTTTACTCTCATTTGACCAGCCCGTAGTGTTTCAATCCCAGATAAACACCATCCTTCAGAATCCCTGTGGTAATATATTCCGCTTTTTCTTTTAAGGCATCCACACCGTTTCCCATGGCGATTCCATGCCCTGCCGCCTCAATCATGCATATATCATTGACACCGTCTCCGAATGCATATGTGTTTTCCAAAGGAATATTCAGCTTTTCTGCAATATTGACAAGCGCAGTTCCTTTATCAATACCCAATACCGTAACATCAGCGGTAGGGTGAGGTCCATGCGGATTCAGAAGACAGATATCTGCAAGCTCCTTTTCAATCTGCAATCGGTGTTCCAGTCCTTGAAAGTACACATCAAAATTATACGCATGCATCTCTTCGGGAATGCCCCTTCTTAAAAAACCGGGATCCCAGACGCCTGACATCAGTGCAAACCCTTCATCACTGCCCTCAAAATATCCGGCATTTGTCTCAAAAAAAGCATATCCTGCATTGACTTTCTTCAACCGCTTTACAATTTCATCAACCTGTTCCTTTGTCAGAGGATGATCGTAGAGAATTTCCTCGCCCATAAACGCAAGTCTTCCGTTGCAGCATATAAATCCATCCGCATATTGTCCGAAATTCTTTTTCACATAGGAAGGACTTCTGCCTGTACAGATAAAAACAAGATCTCCGTTTTCACGCATTTCACGTAATGCCTTTTCCGCACTTTCCGGCACATTTCTTCCGATTGCCAGTGTACCGTCTATATCAAAGAAAACAATATTCATACATTCCTACCTCATCATTATTATACAGAAATCACGGAAAGAAAAAAACAATCCGTACGGATTGTTTAACGTGCTCTTTTCCAGGTACTCTTGGAGAACAGAATCAGAATCGGGAAGATTTCCAGACGGCCTGCCAGCATATCCATAATCATGACAAATTTGGAAAAATCGCTGTATGCGCTGAAATTACATGTAGGACCGACTGCTGAAAGACCCGGGCCGATATTGTTGAAAGTTGCCAATACTGCAGACAGATTGGTTTCAACCGAGAAACCATCCAGCGAAATCGCCAGAAAGCTGAAAATCACGATAATGACATACGCAATCAGGTATGCATTGGTATTATCCATGATGCCCTCATCCATCGCTCTGCCGTTAACCATAATAGCCCTGACTTCCCTCGGGTGTAAGCTCTTATGAATATTTCTGCGAAGGCTCTTCCATAACAGCAGGAAACGTACCTGCTTCATACCGCCGCCTGTACTTCCTGCACAAGCTCCGCCGACCATCAGAAACAACAGTAACCCTTTGGCAAAAGACGGCCAAAGATCAAAGTCGGTTGTCGCAAATCCGGTTGTCGACATCACGGTTCCTACCGTGAAGAAACAATGACGGACGGTTTCTTCCATTGTGTCATACAGAGGTCTGACATTCCATATCAGCAATCCTGCACTGGCAAATACCATGCACCAGAACAAACGGAATTCTTCATCTCTGAATACATCCGTAAACTTCTTGAGAAGAATCAGATAATAAATACTGAAGTTCACACTGAACAGTAACATGAATACGGTTGTGACATTCTGCAGATACGGACTGTATCCTGCAAGAGAATCATTTTTAACGCCAAAACCTCCGGTACCGGCTGTACCGAAAGCTGTACATGCTGCATCGAAGACCGGCATACCGCCTGCAAGAAGAAACAGAAAATCCAATACGGTCAATCCCAGATAGATCTGGTAAAGAATCATGGCGGTCTGTTTCATACGAGGTACCATTTTACCTACAACAGGTCCCGGGCTTTCCGCACGCAGAATATGTAAAGTAAATCCCTGGTTCTTACCGCCAAGTGAAACTATTGCCATTAGGAAGACAAGTACACCCATACCCCCTACCCAGTGGGAAAAGGATCTCCAGAACAATAAGCCCATCGGCATATCTTCTACGCTTGTCAGAATGGAAGAACCGGTTGTGGTAAAACCGGAAACCATCTCGAACATACAGTCAATGTATTTAGGGATTGCCCCGGAAAAATAGAACGGCAGGCATCCGATCGCACTCATGACAATCCATGTCAGTCCCGTCGTCAGCAATCCTTCCCTTGCATAGAAGCGTCCCATTTTTGCATTACGCGTGATCAGAAGCAGAAACAGGCTGATACCGAAAATAATACCCAATGTATAAACAAAACCTGTAAAAGCCAGCATTTCCTGTTTATACAGACTGATCAGCATTCCCGGCAAGAGCAGTGCCGCCTCCACAAGAAGAATATATGCAATAATTCGTCCAATTAACTTAAAATTCATAATTATTCCTCAAAGATGTCATTCAGCTGATGAATGATTGTATCGCTGTTAGCGACAACAACTACCGTGTCTCCTTTTTTGAAAGAAGAATTACCATTCGGAATTTCCGTATGGATACCATGTCCCACAGATACAATCAGAACATTCTTCTTCGTAGGCACATCCTTGAAAGGAACACCGATATACTTCGTATCATCATCTACCTCAAATTCAATTGCTTCCGCATGCCCGTCAGCAATACGATGAATTGTCAAGGCAGCCCCCTGCTTATTCTGCATGGCTCTGACATATCTGACAATATGCATGGTACAAAGTTCCTTCGGACATACGATAGAACCGATCGGCAGATTATCAACCATTTCCGCACTTTCGCCTCTTCCGAGTTTTGTGACAATCTGCGGAACCTTGCTTAAGTGTGCATACAGTGAGGTAATAATATTCAGTTCATCCATGCCTGTCATGGAAACAAAGGCATCATATCCGCCGATTTCTTCACTCTCCAGAACACTGTGATCACTGACATCACCGTGGATAATGGTTGCACTCGGCAGTTTTCTTGCCAGTTCCTCACACTTCTCAATATCATTATCAATAATACTGATTGAGATACCGGATTTCATTAATTCTTCTGCAAGATAATATGTGATTCTTCCCCCGCCTGTCACCAGTACGTGATTTACAGGCATATTGATTACACCGATATGTGTCAGCATATCATGCAGCTGCTGAGGATGACCGGTGACAAAAATGCGATCTCCTTCTTTAAGGACAAAATTTCCATCAGG
>JAFYCG010000357.1 GCA_017539825.1 Solobacterium sp.
CTTCAGAGTCTTTTTATTTTATGCGAGATCTTCTCCGTCTGAAGCAATGACTTTCTTGTACCAGAAGAAGGAATCCTTTCTGCTTCTGGAGAAATCACCGCTGCCGTCATCATGTTTATCAACATAGATGAATCCGTATCTCTTACGAAGTTCACCTGTACCTGCGGATACGAGGTCAATCGGTCCCCATGTTGTATAACCGATTAACGGTACACCGTCATCAATTGCTCTGCCCATAGCTGCAATATGCGGACGGAAGTAGTCAATACGGTATGTATCATGGATGGATCCGTCTTCTTCAACCTTATCGATTGCACCGATACCGTTTTCTACGATCATGAGAGGTGTATGCGGATAACGGTCAGCTAATAATACCAATGTATAGTACAATCCATCCGGGTCAATCTGCCATCCCCATTCGCTTGCTTTGAGATACGGGTTCTTAGCACGATAGCTCATGTTACCCTGTGTCTTCTCAGCATTTTCATCGGTTGTGATGCAGGATGTCTGATAATAAGAGAATGTATAGAAGTCAACTTTTCCTTCTTTCAGGATCTTTTTGTCTTCTTCATTATCAATGAAATACGGATCTACACCAAGACTCTTCATAATGTTCTTTGCCCAGATCGGATATTCACCACGAACCATTACGTCACCGCAGAGATCATTATTCAAATGTTCTTTCTCCTGCCAGAAGAGAATGTCTTTCGGATTCGGTGTTAACGGATACATTGTGCCATGGCAGATCATGTTACCGATCATGAAGTCAGGGTTGATTTCATGTCCGAGTTTAACAGCTAATGCTGATGCAACAAACTCATTGTGCAAGCCTTCGAAGCACTGCTGTACATCATGCTTAAGCTTTGTGAGAGGGATTCTCTCTTCGGAATTGATGTCTTCTTCCTGCATTAAGCCTAAGCCATACAGGTCACCAAGACCGCCGCCAACCATCATAGCGATGTTAATTTCATTGAATGTCAGCCAGTATTTAACTTTATCCTTGTAGCGTTCAAAACATGTTTTGACATATTTCAGGAACAGGTCAATGGTTGCTCTGTTGTAGAAACCCTGATATTTTGTGACGATAGCCCATGGAATTTCGTAATGACATAATGTAACTAACGGTTCAATACCGTATTTCTTGCATTCATCAAATACGTTGTCATAGAACTGTAATCCTGCTTCATTTGGTTCTGCATCATCTCCGTTTGGATAGATACGTCCCCAGTTAATGGAAGTACGGAAGCACTTGAATCCCATTTCTGCAAAGAGGGCGATATCTTCCTTGTAATGATGATAGAAATCAATTGCCTCATGGCTTGGATAAAAAGCTGTTGGATCTGTCTTTGGAAGGAATGTACGCGGTGTGTTTACATTTCCACCCAGCAACATATCCGGAACGGATAAACCTTTTCCATCTTCAAGATAGCCGCCTTCGCACTGGTTCGCTGCTACAGCGCCACCCCAAAGAAAGTTTTTCGGGAAACTCATAAAATTATTATCTCCTTTCATAAATTGTAAATATATTGTATCACATGTATGAATGTATAACACAGAAAGCATTCGGTTAAAAAAGAATGTTAATACCTTTTACAGACGATAACTTTTCTTAGAGGCTGAATCGGGAAGGAGCTGGTTTTCCAGATTCTGGAAATTCCTTGGCTTTGGATGGATTACTTGCTAAAGTGATTGTGCGAGGTGAAAAACATGAGTGATAAAAGAGCAGCAGTATTACTGGCAGATGGTTTTGAAGAGGGTGAATCCTTATTTGTGGTAGATATTTTCAGAAGAACAGGCGTTCAGGCAGATTCCGTTTCTATTGAAGGGGAAATGGTCAGAGGATGTCATGATATCTATGTTAAGGCAGACAGAATCATTTCCGAAGATATCTTTGATGAATATGACATGGTTGTGATTCCGGGTGGAATGCCGGGTGCAGAGAACCTGAAGAATTGTTCTCTTGTTACAAAATGGGTAAAGAAGTTTGTCGAAGAAGACAAATATGTTGCGGCAATCTGCGCAGGACCGATGGTATTGAAAGAAGCAGGAGTATCAACAGGAAGAACACTGACTTCCTATCCGGCTGATAAATATCGTACAATGTTCAGCGATGCAAATTATGTAGATGATAATCATGCAATGGATCAGATGGTAGTTGTAGATGGAAAACTGATCACAAGCAGAGGACCTGCTACCACATTCCCGTTTGCGTTCAAGATTGCAGAAGTTCTCGGCGGTAATGTTGAAGCTGTAAAGAACGGCATCTTATATAATGCATTGTGTGATGTAATCAAGAATGCATAGACCCGGGTGATCTCGGGTTTTTTATTGACTTATTAATAATTATAATATATGTTATATAACAGATGTTATAAAAGGGGGTTATATGCCGCCAAAACCAAAGATTACAAGAGAAATGATTATTGATGCTGCTGTTGAGGTTATACGTAAACAGGGTTTTGAAAATATCAATGCAAGAGCACTGGCAGAACATCTTCAATGTTCTACACAGCCTGTAATGTATCATTTTTCAACAATGGAAGAACTGAAGCAGGCAGCATATGACAAAGTTGATCATCTGCATACAGAATATCTGTTGCGTGTTTCCGATGAAACCGATCCGATGCTGGGGATTGGTTTAAACTATATCCGGTTCGCTGTTGAAGAACCGAATCTGTTTCGCTTTTTATTTCAATCAGGATACGTAAAAGAAAAGAATCTTTTTGAAATGGTTGAAGCAGAAGAAGTGATGCCGATTCTTCAGGTTTTACAAGGTGAATTGGAAATGGATATCCATAAGACAAAAGAGATCTTTTTGATTGTGGCGATGTTTGTCCATGGTTATGCCAGTATCATTGCTAATAACCATCTGGCATTCGATGAAAAAACTGCTGCTTATTATCTGAAGCAATCTTTTATCGGTGCAGTAGCTGCTTATAAACAGGAGGAAAACAGATGAAAGTCATCGTATATGATTTGGAAAATCAATATAGAGAATTCATCCAAGAACGGTGTGATTGTGCTGTTGAAGCAGATGGAAAATATGCACCATGTCAAGGGTGCTTTGGATGCTGGACAAAACATCCGGCAGAATGTTTTATGAAAGATAAACTGCAACAGATATGCAGAGTCATCGGTCAGGCAGATGAACTGGTCATTATCACAAAGAACCTGTATGGCTCATACAGTACTGCCGTAAAAACCGTGTTGGACAGATCAATCGGTACATCCACACCATTCAGCACTTACAGGGGAAAACAGATGCATCATACCCTGCGTTATGGAAAACATGATCTTTGGAAAGTCATTGTATATGGGGATATTACAGATGCAGAAAAAGAAACCTTCCGTTATATGGCAGAACGTAATGCGATAAATGACGGTTTTGAAAGATCTGAAGTTCTGTTTATACAGGAGATGAAAGAACTGGAGGCATTGGTATGAAAACGGTTTTTATCAATTGCAGTCCGAAAAAAAGATTCTGTGCATCTGCTTATTTTCTGGCTTTAGAAAGATTGTTTACAGGCGGAGAAACAGTATCGGAGAAACTTCGGACCAAAGGAGATTATCAACGTATCATTGATCAGATGAAAGATGCACAAGCGGTTGTGTTCGGTCTGCCGTTATATGTTGATGGTATTCCTTCGCATGTACTTGGTTTTATGGAAGAGCTGGAAACTGTTTGTAAAAAGGAAGATCTGCATTTCAATGTCTATAGTATCGCTAACAATGGTTTTATCGAAGGAAAACAGAATGAGCCTTTAATGCAGGTGTTTGAAAACTTTTGCAACCGTGCAGGAGTGAAATGGGGTGGCGGTGTCGGCATCGGCGGCGGTGTCATGCTGAATGTAACAAGAATTCTGTTTGTAGTGGAAATTCTGTTACTGGTTTTGAATATCATTCTCAGTGTTGCTGAATCAGGGAATTTCTTTCCGAAAGAATCCTGGATCAGTTTCGGTGAAAATGCACTGTTATTGTTGTATTTTAATGCCGGTGTATTGTTCTATCTGATTCCTTTGGGAGCAGCTATACGTAAAGGTGAATTCTTCGGAAAGAAATACACACGTATCATGATACCTTCTTTTGTCTTTATTATTTTTGCAGATATCTTCTTTATCATTGCTTCTGTTTTTGGGGGCGGAATTTTCAGAGGATGGTTAAGTAAAAAAGAATCAACATGGCAATAATGTTGATTCTTTTATTGTTATTTATTATTCAGCATTTCCGAAATAAGGTCATTAAACATTAAGAAGGCAAAGGTGTCAGACAAAATCGTGTGAGAAGTGGAATCTGCTAATGAAGCAGATGGTAATGCAAATACTTTATCAAAGTTATGACGAAGAGGATGTTTTGCGTTTGTGGTTACTAATACCATGTATGGCCTTACCGCATTATCTTTTCGTAAAGATTTCATCAGTTCCTGATGTGATGTTCCGCTGATTGCAGAATAGATAATTAACACATCATCTTCTCTGTATTTATGCGGTCTCATATCATCGTAAGGGAAAACAGATTGAATATCATCTTCAAAACTTAATGTAATATGTAACTCTTCAGCAGGGATTCTGGATAGGTTTGTTCCGATTATATATACAATCTTGCTTTCTCTCATTTTCTGAATCAGATCCTGTAATTCTTCTTTATCTACAGTCTCTTCCACATGAGATAGAACACTGCCATATATTTCAGAATGCGTTTTAATATGGCTGTTTTCTTTTTGATCCTTTGTATCTATCTGAAACTGATACTGGAACTCCAGATAACCGCTGAATCCAAGCTTTTGTGCGAATCTTGTCAGTGCCGATTTTGTAATGCCGGTTGTATTTGTCAGATTTGTGATTGATTCTGTAGCAAATTCGTTTGGAAATTTCTTTATTGCTTCAAATATTTTACGATCTGTTTTGGAAAATGAAGATGCTTTTGAATCCATTAATTCTATAACATTCATAGTTTTAATCCTTCCTGAATATATTATACTACAAAAAATATAAAATATGTTTCAAAAACACTAAATTAGAATTGACATATATTTTAAAAGTGCTATAGTATTTGTGTGAGATGAAAAGCGCTTTCACAAAAGCCTCCTGATCAGAGGCAAACGAAAAAGGAGATTTCAGAAGATGGATAAATTTTTAGATAAACTGATCGCTATATCAGCTAAGTTTGCTCAGAACAAAGTTCTGAATGTCATCCAGGGATCATTTATGTTATTGATGCCGATTACGATGCTTGGAGGTTTTGCTGCTTTATTTAACGGAATAGGAATTGATGCTTATCAGGCTTTCATTGCTTCAGTAGGAATTAAAGATATATTAAGTGTTATTTATCAGTGGACAATCGGAATGTTTGGTGTATATATTGCATTCCTTGTTGCATATCAGTTTGCAAAAACATATAAATGTTCCAAGTCGGATATGGCTGTCGGTTTAACATCATTGGTATGTTTCCTGATTGTTACACCATATACAGTTCCTGAAGAACCATATGCTCCGACAATGCTTCCTATGAACTGGCTCGGATCATCAGGTATGTTCACCGCAATTATCATTGCTTTCGTGGTTGGATTTATCTTCTTGTTCTGCCAGAAAAACAACATCGTTATCAAACTTCCTGAACAGGTACCGCCAATGGTTTCTGCACAGTTCACAAGCTTGATTCCGGGTGCAATTGCAATGATTCTCTTCGCTATAGTCGGTAAAGTATTTGCAGGCACAGAACTCGGTTCTTTCCATCAGCTGATCTATACTATTGTATCCACTCCTTTAAAAGCTCTTGGTTCAAATATTTTCGGATATTGGATCCTTCTTATGGTACTTTATGGTCTGTGGTTCTGTGGTATCCATGGTGGCATGACAGCCGGACCAATCATCATGATGTTA
>JAFYCG010000358.1 GCA_017539825.1 Solobacterium sp.
TGCCTATGAATTCCGCGATGCAAAGAAATCCTCCGGCTTTAAACTGATCCGCAGGATCTTTGATCCCTTCTGTGTCTGCTGGACCCCGAAGGGAGAAGAGGAGATCAGCGAAGCCGCCACCATGTTTGATACGATCATATTTGAGGAAGAAGATTAGATAAAAGTCCCTCATGTACACATGAATTTGGCTTAGTTGGGGGTATTGCATCGAAAGTCAGCGGAAACTAGGCTTTCCGATGCATTTCGTTGACCAAATCAGGGGGCTGTACATCGAGAGTCAACGGGAATAACATTTCTCGATGTAGTCGCTGACTATTTTGGCTGAAAAATGCATCGAGATCAATGAAAACAAGGGGTGTCCGATGTTCTCGCTGACTACAAGTCTTGAAAAGTGCATCGATAGTCAACGAAATCGGCTACTATCGATGTAATCGTTGACTGGAGGGGATTCTGAAGATGAACCGGATTCAAAACTGGATTGTTTTCTTCCCCCAAAATGCTGATTTGGTAGAATTCAAAGAGCGATTGGGCGAAAAACATCTGCATTTGCAGGTGTTTTTTTATTGGCAATTATCAGCGTTATGGGGTTATGCTTCGCCTTCTGGAAAACACTTTTGGAATAATTTCGCTTCCTGGCGACATCAAAGTGTCGTTGTGCGAAAAAAGAACTGATAAAATGCATATACAGAAATCGGAGACAGAATCGAAACGCTGAATGAAGGGGGATAAGTCATGGTACAACATAAGATGTATAGCTGCCTGATCAATACAGTAAACGGGTTATTTGATAGAAATGATAACATTTTGACGCGAATACATATCATGATCGGAAATACTGATGCGCAGACAAGTTATCGAATGGACGCATATGAGGCAGCCATATGCGAAACAGTAAAATCATTTCATGTCGTGTGTGCATTCTTTCGTGACTTCATCCAACAAAACCATGTTACGGGGATCATGCCTTTCAGGAGTTATGCCGGACTGATAGAAGTATATGATCTTGTTGAACGGTTTATGGGGTGCGATGTAGCAGCCATTGCCACTGAGGCGATTATTGCACTTAGTTTTCCGGACGAAGTGGCTCTGATTCAGAACCTGCTTTGTATGATTGTTTATGATGATCCGAATGATGAAAGAACTGCATTAAAGAGACTGACTATTTTTACCTGCGTATTGGAGAGCATAAAACGCTACCGGGAAAGTAAAGATGAGGAGAACAAAAACAAGCAGACACTACCTGCTTTCTATGCAGATGTATTTGAAAAGATTGAATTGGCGGATATGAACAAAATGGATGAAATGCTTGCGGCCATACGAGATGAGGATGTTTACAGGTGGTATCTGAAAAATGTGATATATCCCTTAGTTATGCAGAAACATGATAATTCAGTATTTGAGACAGGAAACAGCAAAGATGACAGTTGGGAGGTAATATGGGATCGTTTAAAGCAGGTGCCGGTCATAGGCGATGATGATGAGATAATCGGTCAGAAAAAATACACTTTGGATAATGCAGATACGATTCAGATGATCTTAAATGATGCACGCTCACAGTTCTTTTCCGGAAGCCTTCAGTTTTACCATCCCATGTGGTTGTTTGGAAATGGATTGTATTGGTCAGTGCTCTATGACTATTTGAATTCCTTTCAACGGGATTTTGAATTGTATCAAATGAAGCAGATGAGGATGGGGGCTTAATCTCATGCATTCAGAACGCGCCAACATCAAATTGACGCAGAATCGTTCGGATTATGATATTATGAATTTAGAAAGGACGGACGGATATGGCAAATAACACATTTCAGAATGCAAGTATGGAGGACATGGTTGCTACGATGATCCGGTTTCTGATGAAATGGGGCTTGTGGCAGAACACCAAGATCCTGGCCTGCGGGAATTCGTATACAACCAGTGACCGTTCCTCGGATCTGTTCATGGGAATCCCCTATGTGGAAATACAACAGCATGTGGCTCTCGAAGAGTTTGTTGATACTGATATGTTGGACGATGAAGATAATTTGTCGGCGTATCCCTTTGGGATGACATTTGAGAGTGGGCTTACGGAATTGTTTCAGGATCACTTCATGGAAGTAGAAAGTGAAACCTTAAAAGATGATGCATGGGAATATATCTTTTTGAACAGTTCTTTTATTGACGAGTATATTGAAAACTATGACGGAACATTTAAGGATTTTCTGCGGGATGTATTAAACACCGAAGACAGAGCGCATACATATTCCATGTGGGATCCTCTGGAGTATGAATCCTATGAAGAATATCAGGGAATGAA
>JAFYCG010000359.1 GCA_017539825.1 Solobacterium sp.
AACAGGGAAAAAGGAAGAGGAGTCCGGATGCTTTTCAAAAAGGATACACTCTTGACAATATAAGGATTTTATTTCATAATTTGTTCACGAAAATAAACTTGGAGATGTACATGAACAAACAAGATGCCGATGTATTGAACATACTGAGTGACAATGAAACGGTGACACAGAGGGATATTGCTGAAATGACAGGTCATTCCTTAGGAATCGTCAACCGTTCGATCGCGAATCTGCGTGCAGAAGGCCTGGTAAATGACAAGCTGCGGTGTACCAAAAAAGCAAGAACTATTGAGGCAGAACATGCGCCTCAAAATGCCATCATTCTTGCTGCAGGCTTTGGCATGCGCATGGTGCCGATCAACCGGGAGGTTTCCAAGGCGTTTCTTGAGGTGAAAGGGGAACTGTTGATCGAAAGGCTGATACGGCAGCTCCATGAAGCAGGCATTCGCGATATTACCATCGTCATAGGTTTTCTGAAAGAACAGTTTGAATACCTGATTGATGAATTTGATGTAAACCTGGTTGTGAACCCGGACTATGCCACTTGCAATAACCTGCATTCTCTGCAGCTTGTTTCGGATAAGATTCGCAACACCTATATCCTTCCTTGTGATATCTGGTGCAGAGTGAATCCGTTCCGGAAAAGGGAACTGTACTCCTGGTATGCAGTCAGCAGAAAAGAAGATCCGTCCAGTGATGTCCGTGTGAACCGGAAGCTGGAGCTGGTAAAAAGGGGAAGTAAAGAAACCGGCAATGAAATGATCGGAATTGCCTACCTGACAGGCAAAATAACGGACAAACTGTTAAATAATCTGCATCATTATGCAAAAGATCCGGCTTATGATGATGCCTTCTGGGAGGAAGCACTGTATGAGAACGACCGTATGATAGCAGAGAGCCGAATCTTTGATGAAGATGAAGTCATCATGATCGATACATTTGAACAATTGAGGGAGTTTGACAGTGACTCGAATCATTTGAAATCCGATGCCATTCAGATTGCTGCCAATGCATTGCATGCACAGCCGGAAGATATTATAGACATTCAGGTATTGAAAAAGGGAATGACCAACCGCTCTTTCCTTTTCCGTTGTTTTGGAAAACAATACATCATGCGGATCCCGGGTGAGGGAACAGATCAGTTGATCAACCGGAAAGAAGAAGCGGCTGTTTATCAGGTGATCCTGGATAAAGATATCTGTGATCGGATCATTTATATTAATCCGGAGAACGGATATAAGATCACGGAATATATAGACCGTGCAAATGTTTGTGATCCTTTTGACCCGAAGCAGGTGAAGAAATGTATGAAGAGGCTGCGGGGTTTTCACGATATGAAATTACAGGTGAACCACACTTTCGATATATTCCGGCTGATCAGCTTTTATGAAAGTTTATGGGGCGATGCTCCATCTATGTACCGGGATTATAAAGCAACCAAGGAAAAAGTCCTGTCGCTTCAATCTTATATAGATCAGCACAAAAAGCCATTTGTGCTGACACATATTGATGCCGTCCCGGATAATTTCCTGATCTATCTTGATGAGAATGATGAAGAAAAGATCCGCTTGATCGATTGGGAGTATGCAGGAATGCAGGATAGTGACGTGGACATAGCCATGTTTGGAATATATTCCCTTTATAACAAAGAACAAATGGACGCTCTGATTGATACATATTATGAAGAAGGCTGTGATCCATTGGTCCGTATCAAAATCTATTGTTATGTTGCGGCTTGCGGGCTTTTATGGAGCAACTGGTGTGAATATAAAAAAACAATGGGAATCGAATTCGGAGAGTATTCCCTGCGCCAGTACCGCTATGCCAAAGACTATTATAAATACGCAATGTGCGAGATAGAAAAACGAAAAGAGGTA
>JAFYCG010000360.1 GCA_017539825.1 Solobacterium sp.
AAGCAGAGGAATCTGCAGCTGTTCCGTGTAATCCAGTGGTGAAACAGGTCTGGCTTCTGTCAGCTGTTCCTTTTCCATTACCACAAAACCGCCCCAGCAGTCTACAGCCGCATCAAATCCGTCGACTGTGCATGCTGCCATAAAGGCGTGTCTTCCTCCGGAGCACATGCCGATGACACCTGTTTTGCCATTGCTCATGGGTTGTGCCTTCAGGAAATCCAGACATCCCTTACAATCCTTCATGACACTGTCATCATGAACACCACCCTGTTCCATGGCTTTTTTGGCGACTTCCGGCGGTGTGCCGTTTCCGAATTCACGATAGATATCCGGACACATGACAGCGTATCCGTGCTGGGTGAATCTTCTGGATGTCTCACGACACCATTCATCCCATCCGGGCATGTGAGGAATCAAAACGATGGAAGGATACGGTCCTGCGCCTAAAGGTCTGGAATAATAGGCACGGATGTTGTTGGTACCATCACTGATCTGAATTGTTTCAGCGATCATTCCTTCATAGGAATCTGTTTTTAATTCATTCCACATAATAAATCTCCTGTTACATATTATATTACCAGATAATTTCATTACATGCTAAAATGATTTCAGGAGGAAGCAACATGCCATTTATCGATATCAAAATTACAATGTCCATCAGCAGTGATCAAAGAGAAGCCATCAAATTACAATTGGGTCAGGCAATCAGCCTGTTAAGCGGAAAAACGGAAGACTACCTGATGATCGGCATACAGGATGACTATCATCTGTATCTCAGCGGTTATGAGCTGGAAAGAGGTGCTGCTGTTACCGTTCAGCATTATGGAGATGCCAAAAAAGAAGATCTGGAAAAACTTGGGAAAGAAATTCTAAGCACATTGGAAGCAGTCACCGCCATCCCTTCAGACAGTGTATATATCATCTTCCAGCCGGCAGTTGAAACCTGGACACTGTTCGGTGATACCTATCATACCGATGTATTCCAAAGAAAATAGACTCATGTGAGTCTATTTTTATTTCAACATTGTTTTGATAATCTCTTTATCGGTTTCACGCATACCGACTTTGCCGATATGGCCGACAATATGAATGGTTTCATCCACTGTCTCTTTCAAAAGACCGGTATTCGGTTCATACCGTTTATCGTTCATAGCCATGGTATGTGCTAACAGGGATGCATCCAGTCCGGAAGCAATCTTGGCTGCACAGGATATCTTTGCACCATCGCAAAGTATGCCCGGAGTAATCGCCAAAGTGCTGTCGATTGTCATCTGAATCTGATCCAGCGTACCGCCTTCCATATAGGTTATAGCTGCACCGCTGGAACATGTTGCAGAAACCGCACCGCAGAATGCGGATAGTCTGCCGATGAATTCCTTCTGATAGAGTGTTAATAAAGCAGAGAATACCAGTGATCTGTATAACAATTCTTCACTTGCATGAATATGCATTGCATAAACAATAACCGGAACAGAGGAGGCAATACCCTGATTGCCGCTGCCGGAATTAATGATTACAGGCAGATCACATCCTCCCATTCGTGCTTCGGATCCGGCTGAGGCATACGCTTTAATACGATGGTATACATCACCACCTTGTGCCTGCAGAATGTTGCCGATACCAACGCCGTATTTTCCTTTCATGCCCTCTTCAGCAATTGCCATGTTGCAGCGAATCACCCTTTCAAATAACGGCCTGATTTCTTCAATATCAACGGTATCCGCATATTCTTTAATCAAGGCAAGATTCATGATTGAACGGTCAATGGTTTCTTCTGAGAATTCCTCTTCCTCTTCTTTTTGGAAGAGAATCTGTCCGTCTTTTTCAATCTTTGTCACATTCATATGAGAATGCTTCACTTCCAGAGAAACATGATGCCCTTCCCCTTTCATTTCAATCACAAAATGAAGCGGAATCTCGGAATCCAGATAGGCAACTTCACATTTTCCTGCTTTTAAATATTCCTTTGCCTCAGCTATGACTTCCGGTGTGATACTATCCAAAACTTCCATCTCTTTTGCGGAATTGCCGCCCAATGCCCCAAGAACGCAAGCCGCCTCAATACCGGTCATACCGTTGGAATTCGGAATGAAAACACATCGAACATTTTTGATGATGTTTCCGCTGCATGAAGCAAAGATCCATTCCGGTGAACATCCCAGTATTTCCTTCGCTTTTGCACATGCAAATGCTAAAGCGATGGGTTCGGTACATCCCATCGCAGGAATCAGTTCTTCTTTCATGATTTGAAGCAATGTTTCTTTTACTTTTTGATCTATCATAGATGTAACCTCTTTTGTTCATTATATCCTTAATCGAGGGTAAAAGAAAATCATTTTTACATACGGATCATTTGATACCCTATGCCGATATGCGTCTGAATCAGACTCTCTTCTTTGTCTGTTTTTAACTTCTTTCTTAATCCCGTCATGTAAACACGCAATGACACGATATCTGATTCAATGCCGTTTCCCCAGATATGATCGATAATATAAGAATGTGTTAATACCTTTCCGACATTCTTCGCCAGAAGGCATAACAGCTTATATTCGATCGGTGTCAGATGCAATTGTTTTTCTCCCAATGTCACCACAGAAGAAGCATAATCGATCTTTAAGTCACCGTTGTTAAATACCGCCTGTTCTTCCGAAGAGACAGCAGGATATTGCAGACGTCGCTGTACGGCACGGATTCTCGCTAATAGCTCCGCTACAGAGAACGGTTTTGTCAGATAATCATCTGCACCGTTATCCAGTGCCTGGATCTTATCGTCATCTTCCCCTCGTGCACTGATCACAACAATCGGTGTTAACGACCATGTACGAATCGTTTTGATGACATCGATGCCGTCAATATCCGGCAAACCGAGATCCATCAGAATCAGATCCGGATGATGCGATGCACACAGGGTAATTGCTTCATTTCCGTTTGATGCAGAAATATATGCATACTGGTTAATCTTTAAAGTGGTCGATATCAGATTCATAATGGATTTATCATCTTCAACGATCAAGATCTTGAAATCTTTCATCACTCCCTACCTCCAAAGCTTCTAAAGAAAAACGGAATACGGCACCATGGGGTTCATTATCAAGTACTTCGATTTTCTGCTTGTGCGCCTTTAATATCATATCACATAAATTCAAGCCGATTCCCATGCTGCGGCAGCTGCCGGAAAGACTGTGTTTACCCGTGTAGTATAACGCAAAAATCTGCTTTTTGTCCTCTTCGGGAATACCGTTTCCGTCATCTTTCACACTGATCCAAATCAGCTGATCAATCTTTTCTTTTGTTATCTCTATATGTGAACCTTCCGGTGTATATTTAATCGCATTATTCAGTAAATTCACCAATACCAGGACAATCAGCTTGGCATCCATGAGTGCAAAATAGCTTTCTTCTGTTTCCTGAACATGGATATGATGCTCGGTAAAATGTGGATCAAGATGTTTTAAACTCTCTTCAATCACTTCATCTACATTCATCGGACTCAATGTCACATCCGGATGATTCTCCAGTTTTGTCATCGATAAGATGTTTTCCATCTGCCCGTTCAGCCAGAATGCATCCTCTTGTATGTCATAGTAGATTTTCAGTTTCTCCTCATCACTTAATGCATCGGCATTCTGATACAGGTTTCCGGCATTGCCGTATATCGCTGTTAAAGGTGTTCTTAAGTCATGTGATACAGATCGTAAGAGACCGGAACGAAACCGTTCGGTTTCCGCATTGATCTCTGCCACCTGTTTTTGTTTATTCATGGTTTCATTATCAAGAGACATGGCAAACTCATTGATAATTGAAAGAAGGATCGTTTTTTCAAATGCGGTTAATCGTTTATCCCCCATCCGGATGCCGATAATACCATACCGGTTATCATCTGTATAAATGCTCAGATAACGGTATTTACAATCGGCATAATGACTGGTATATGCACCGGAATGATGTCCGTTTTCATACGTCCAGAGTATAGCTTCCTTTTCGATATCGGAAGGTTGTGGAATATTGTCTGCACCTGCATTCTGCAAAGACATGCCTTCCAGGACAATATTGTTTGAAGCATCCACCCTGTAAAACAGAATATCTCTTTTCAACAGATCGGAAAGCTGTACACAGGCAATACGAACCATTTCACCGCTGTCTTTTGCCTTCTGCAGCTGGTTGGATGTATCTAATAAAACCTTTGCCTGATAGGCTGTTTCCGCTGATTCCCAGGCAATGCTTTTGAGCTTGGCAGCCAGAGATCCGGTGATCAGGGCGGCTACGATTGTGACAAGATACGTCACCATATACTCAGGATCATATACCAGCAGAGTGAATCTCGGATTAATGAACAAAAAGTTAAACAGCAGAATATACAATACTGCAGCGATAATACCGTATAGCTGATGAGATGTTAATACGGAAGCAACCAATACCGCAAGAATATAAATGGTGATGATATTGGAATTGCTGAAGCGGGAATGATAGAACCAGAAGGAGAGACATGTTGCGATCGCCATAATTCCTATAACAAGCAAAAAATCCCGGATATTCCAGACAGATCCGTTTGTTTTTTTATATGCCTGAGGATAGGCGGATGCTTTTGCATCGGGGATAATGTGAATATCCACTTCGGGCAGAAAAGCAACCAGCTGTTCGGGAATGGATTTTGACTGCAGAATATGTGAAGGAACACTGCTGCCGATAAAAAGATCCGTAACTTTGCTTCTTTTAGCGTATTCTGAAATCGTCAATGTAATCTCTCTGCTCTCCATCACATCGATCTGTGCACCGAAGCTTTTTGCCAAAGCGATGTTTTCCTGCAGTTTCTTATCATGGGTAACATCTTTTTCATAAGACCCTACATATAACGCAAGAAAGGTATCCCTTCCCTCCACATAAAATCTGGAAGCAGAACGAATAACCCTTTCATTACTTGGTGATGCGGATAAGCATACCAATATTGTTTTCTTTTCCTTTTTCTGTACCATAACATGCCTTTTTTCTATCATATTACTTGGCCCGAAAAACGCAATCTTTTTTTATCTGTAAATACCTCTCAGGCTAACTCCTTTTTTTGGCATTTCAATCTTCTGATAGGGAAGTTTTATTTCTTTCACCTTCTTTTTCAGCTGGATTTTTTTTAAAGGGTTTGTGCGCTTTTTTTTCTTTGGCTTATACGGAAGAAGGAAGTCGACAAACAATCCGATCATAAAATACATGAAGATTGCCGTTCCGATAAAACTGCCTATGATAATAACATTTAACAACATGATGTTCCCCCCTCCTTCTAGAGATAAAACAATTTCTGTATGCTTTGCGTCTTCCCCAATACAAGCATTGACTGTCCAAAGCGGAGTACGGTGTCAACACCGATATTCATATCCATCTTTCCGTTTTTTACGCCCAATATATTTATGCCGTATTTATTTCTGACATCCAGTTCACCGATCTTTTTCTTATCCCAGTTTAACGGAACTGTCAGCTCAAAGATGGAATATCCGTCCATCAATTCGATATAATTGGAGATATTGTCGGAACTGAATCGGATCGCTGTCCAGCTGCCCAATTGCCTTTCCGGGAATACAACCGCATTTGCACCGTTTCTTAACAGGAATTTTTCCTGTGATCCGCTTGTCGCTCTGGATATGATTTTCTTTGCCCCTAATTCATCTAACAGGAAAGTCGTTTCCAGTGAGCTCAGGAAATTATCACCGATTGCGACAATGCATAAGTCATAATCTTTAATGCCCAGTGTCTGCATGAATTCACTGTCTGTACTGTCACCGATCTCTGCATTTGTGGCATATTTCAATACCTTGTTCAGTCTTTCTTCATCCTTATCCACCAGCATAACCTGATGACCCATTTCATGCAGTTTCTGACATGTATATCTGCCGAATCTTCCGGCACCGATAACCAAAACATTTTTTCTCATATTCCATCTCCTTAGCCTACAGCTATTTTTTCCATCGGATATTTCTTAAAAGGTTTTTTTCTTGTTGATAAAGCAGCATATGCAATAGTCAGTCCGCCGACTCTTCCAAAATACATAAATGTAATCAGGATGATCTTTGACATACTGGAAAGAGTAGATGTAATACCTACCGTCAATCCGACAGTACCTAATGCTGATGCACATTCAAACATGGAATGAATGATCGGAATGGAATCTTCTGATGCAATCATGCCTGTGCCTGCCAGCAATAACATGACATATATCATCCAGATGGAGAAGGCATTCTGTATAACGGAATGATCCATTCTTCTTCTGAAACAGTTCACTTCTTCTCTTCTTCTTAAATTGGATATACAGGTCAGAAGAAGAAGGAATACCGTTGTTACTTTCATACCGCCGGCTGTAGAGCCCGGGGCTCCGCCGATCAGCATCAATACAATTGTCACTAACAATCCGCCTTCCGACATTTTCCCGTAATCATATGTATTAAACCCGGCAGTTCTGGGGGTTACGGATTGAAACATGGAATACAG
>JAFYCG010000361.1 GCA_017539825.1 Solobacterium sp.
AGAGATCAAATCTCGGTGCAGTTCAGAACAGACTTGAGCACACCATCGCAAACCTTGACAATGTTGTTGAGAATACAACCGCAGCAGAGAGCCGTATCCGTGATACCGACATGGCTACTGAGATGGTCAGATTCTCTAATCAGAACATTCTTCAGCAGGCAGGTCAGGCAATGCTGGCTCAAGCTAACCAGTCCAACCAGGGCGTTCTCAGCCTTCTCCAGTAAGATCAGACTTTCAATGGGAACTGATCAGTTGATCCCGGTATATTAAATCATAATGACCCCTATATCAATCATTTGATATGGGGGTCGTTTTTTGTAATATGATATACTTTGTATGTATTGTCACATATAAGCCGACTATGGGGGTGCGATATGCTTGAGGATTTTCTTAGTGACATTTATGAAAAGGCAATGGCTATAGAACTGCTCAAAGAGACCTCTTTTTATTCGAATCTGAGACAGCAGTATGTATGTTGTGATCTTTGGAATGAGGCGATGATACCTCTAAAAAAGATTCTTCAAGATCTAAAAGATAAAACGCCTGAGAGATACACCAGATTATTAAATGTTATTCTTGAAACACAAGAGTACATAAATGATAATGTCAGATTCGCCTCTCTGATCGATACGGATATCATTCCGTTACTCTATGAGTATATGAAGAATTTTACGGGAATAGAGGTTGATGACGGAAGGTGGACATTGTCAAGTTCGCAGACAGGTTTTCTGACTCTGAAGAATAATGACGGATTCTTTGTTCATAATCCTTCGGATCCTATGTGGGAAAGCTTTTTGTATGCTAATAATATTTATAAACCTCAAATTGTGAGATATAACATTTTAGGCTCCGGACTCGGATATCTTGCTTATCAGTTGTGGAGGTTATCTGAGGGATATGCTGAGATATATGTTTATGAAACTGATGAAATGATCAGTACATACGCAGATCTGTATGGCGTAATAAGCATGATCAACAACGGTAAGATCCATTATTTTACCGCCACGGATGAAGATGCCGTCATTGAACGGTTTTTTGAAGATATAGATAGCACTGATACCTGCAGAACCGTATATTATTGGGATGAGAATGCTTATAAGGGAAATTACGCCGAAAGCATTAGTGCTTTTATAAACGGGGAACTGACAACCAGAGTATTTGGGGATAAATTTTTAAGAAATTATACATTGAATATGACTCTAGATCATCATTATGTGGATGATCTAAAAGCCGGGTTTTTAAAAGATGAATGGGTTATTGTCGCAGCAGGACCTTCTTTGAATGATAATCGGGATTTCATAATGGAAAGTGTTGGCAAGAGAACAATCTGTGCTATCAATGCATCCTTAAATTGGTTTTCCGATAATGGAATCAAACCCGATCTTTGTACTGCATGTGATCCAAACAAATCGCTTATCCCTCATATTGAATCGTTGGTGGAATTCAGTAAAGATATTCCTTTGATTGCAGATTGTTGCACAAATCATGGATATATGGAGTTGTATGCCGGACCAAAATACTATGTTTTTACTGATGAATCACCGCAGCAGAAAGAGAAGAATGATGCTAAAAGAAGTATATGGTCATTTGGCGGAACTGTAACAAGCATGGCTTTGGAAGCAGCTTTCAGATTTGGCGCAAAGAAGATATACCTGATAGGCGCAGATCTTGCATATCCCGGTAAACAGTCATATGCGGAAGGAGTCGGCCATGATAATGTCGTTTTTAATGGGAATGATCATAAAGTGATTTCTGTTGAGGATACGCTGATTCCGACTTCTGATATATTCAGTGAGTATATTCTGCAGATTGAGAAACAGATCAACGAGCATTCCAATGTTGAGGTAATAAACAGATCGCTGCATGGTGCGTATTTACAGGGAACTTATTGCAATTGCTGGTGGGAAAAAATGCCTGAGAGCGAATTGTTCTCGGATTACTTGAATTATCTGGAAAGACTGAAGGATAACAGCTATATTCTTGGATGGAGAGAAAAATATTACATATTCAGGCAGGCTATAACTATGCTTGAATCACAAAAAATTGTTCTGAATTCTGAAGAAGAATCTTCTGTTATGGATG
>JAFYCG010000362.1 GCA_017539825.1 Solobacterium sp.
CATTTCATCTGCAAGCAATCCGCAGAATCCATTGTCCTTTAATCGGCAAAGCCAGGAAAAACCTTTTTTCTGATAAGGACGCAAAGGCATCTGTAATCCTGCGGGTACAGTATATCTCTTGCCCGAAGAATCTTTCATCTGCCAGATCAGTGTTTCAAAACTGTCATCCCGATCAAAGACATAACGGTCTTCGTTAGCCAGTTCCTCCAGATACCATGCCCTGTATTTCGGCAATTCGATGCTGCCGTTTTCGATGTCCTTTGTGGTAATGGATAAGCCGTCAGTCAGTTCAGAAAGCTGATTCAGGTATGCATCAACATCGATAAAACTGCCGTCTTTCAATCGATAATACTTTTTCCTGTGGTCATAGCGGTTTAATATTTCAGCAATCTGTTTGCGATCAATATCATTACCGATTAAATCCAGCTGTAATAAATTGTGGTGATAGGATAATCCGATCCGGATTTTAGGTGCAGAAGCGGCAGTCAATCCTTTTAATGCATCGGTGATAAATACCGATGCTTTTTCCTGAAAGGAAGGAATGCCTTCTTTTAACAGCTGATACAGTTTATCTTCTTCATTATCCAATACCAGCAGATGATTTTTACTGTCAAGGTAAGAAAAGGAGACAGATAAAAACCGGATGAAATTCTGTTCCTCCTCTTCATTGCGCTGTCCCTGATGCTCGGTGTTTTCCAATATGTTGATATTGCCGAATGGATATGTGGCAAGTATTCTGCATGTCACATAGTCTCTCTTTGGCATATCCAGATAGATTTCAAATATGGGTTTGGCGATAATGTAATCGTATGGATCAAATGAATCACCCAGGATATGGGTGGAAGAGGATAGTACCGGATAGATATATTTTGAAAAAGCAGGCAGATCTTTATTATTGATAAAAATGCTTTCTTCATGCATTAAATCCAGCAGTTTTTCAAATCCGTCGTCTTTTCGCAATGTTGCATGTATTGTATTTGTTTCCTTATTCCAGAAATAAATATATTTATTGCCTAAGAAGAAAGGATATGGATTTCCATCCAGTTTATAACCGTTTTCCTGCTGGGTTAAGGTAGTTTGGATTTCAAGAGGTTCTTGTGTATATATGCCTTTTTCATCTGAATAGCCTGTCTGAATATAGAAGGGAATTCCTTTGATGGCATCCATAAATGCATCAAGAAATCTTCCTTTCAGAAAGAGATTCCGTCTGATCACAGGCAGATCTGAACTTGTATAATACGGGTAGTAGGGCATATTTCCCTCATAAAAGGAATCTTCCTGAAGGGAAATGCTTGTCAGAAATGATAACAACGGCAATATTTCCTTTGCAAAATAATCGGTCTGATGGACAAACTCCAGTAGTTTTCCGTATTTTTTATACTCTTTTTTACGAACTGTTTCACAGAATTCAGATATATTCTGGATCACATAAAAAGGCTGTCCTTTCATGCCGATCTTAAAGGATACTTTCATCTGATGATCTTTGTCATAAGAAAGATAAGGTTCAAGGATAATCGGAGAGACCGGGGGAAGAATACCGAATTGCAGATTGCTTTTATAAATATTTAATATTTCTTTCAGTGATGAACTAGTCTCTTTTTCCACAACCTTGACAGGTTGTTCTTCTGCTTTATTGGTTTCGGCATATTTGATCAATGTACCGGCAATATGACGGCAGTTTGTCAGGTTTTTTCTAAAGAAAAGACAATCACATGAACAGTCAAAAATCCAGCTCCCTGTCTGATCAAGCTGTACTTCTACCTGATGTGAATCTGCAGTTGCCTGAATCTGTACAAGACTGTTATCTGTGTCTTCCTGTATATTCAGGTCTCCTACAAGATTGTTTTTATATAATTCCATTCCCCTTTCATATACATGATTTCCTACATATGCAAGAATAAATGGTTTTTCCAGCATTTTACCCCTCCCCAAAAGCATTAATCTATTTTATCATGAAATAAGCAGATATTCATAAAAGAGGTGCAAAATGATCATAAAAACATATATGGTTCCCCATCCGCCTATTTCTGTTGCAGAAATCGGCAGAGGAGAAGAAAGAAAAATTCAGGCTACCATTGATTCTTTTCATGCGATAGGGAAAGAGATTGCGGAATTAAAGCCCGAAACCATCATTATCACAAGCCCGCATGCAACAATGTACAGGGATTATTTCAATGTTTCTTCAGGCAAGGAAGCCTATGGAGATTTTTCACGTTTCAGAGCCAGGAATGTATCCTTCCATGTGCAATATGATACAGAATTGATTCAGGCAATTAATCAACTGTGTCAGAAGAATCATTTCCCTGCAGGAACGGAATATGACCGTGATCCTGAGCTGGATCACGGAACAATGGTGCCGTTATATTTCATCAATCAGTATTATCAGGATTATCAGCTTGTCAGGATCGGACTGAGCGGTTTGAATCTGGCACAACATTATCGGCTGGGCATGATGCTGAAAGAAGTCATAGAGAAGCTGGATCGAAAGGTTGTCTTTATCGGTAGCGGGGATCTGGCACACTGTCAGAAAGAAGACGGTCCATATGGCTTTCAGCCGGAAGGACCGATGTATGATGAAAAGATCATGCATACAATGGGTACGGGAAACTTCTCGGAATTATTTCAATATGATCCTGAACTGTTGGAAAAGGCAATGGAATGCGGACATCGTTCTTTCGTAATCATGGCAGGAGCATTGGATCAGCAGTCTGTCATCACAAAAACATACAGCCATGAAGCAACATTCGGCGTCGGTTACGGCATCGTTTCCTTTGAACCAAAGGGAGAAGATTCCACCAGAAATTTTCTGGATCAATATCTGAAGGAAACAGAGGAAAAAGAAAAGAAGTACAGGGATGAAGCATATCCATATGTCAGACTGGCATATCAGGGTGTGGAAGCAGCTGTAAAAAGAATGAAACCGGAAAACATTATTGCCACAAAAGAAATGAACAAGACAAGAGCCGGCGCATTTGTGAGCATTCATGAATTCGGTGAATTAAGAGGATGTATCGGTACGATACTTCCTGTCAGAAAGAACATTGTGGAAGAAATACTCAGAAATGCAGATAGTGCCAGCTTGCATGATCCCAGATTTAATCCGATCAAAGAAAACGAATTGCCATACCTGCATATCACCGTGGATATACTGAAAGATCCTGAAAGAATTGAGAATAAAGAAGAACTGGATGTTAAAAAATACGGTGTCATCTGTTCAACAAAAGACGGCAGAAGAGGATTGTTGTTACCGGATCTGCCCGGTGTAGATACAGTGGAAGAACAGGTCAGAATCGCCTGTCAGAAAGGACATATTGATCCGGATTACGATGATGTGATTCTGGAGAGATTCGAGGTAGTTCGTCATGGAGTGTGATGTCTGTTTTCACCATTGTGATTTACAGGAAGGAAAAACAGGATTCTGCAGAGCAAGAACAAATCTGAACGGGGTAAATACATGCATCAATTATGGAAAAATCACTTCTGCTGCATTTGACCCGATTGAAAAGAAACCGTTGGCACATTTTTATCCCGGATCAATCATTCTCTCTGTAGGATCATATGGATGTAATCTGGCATGTCCTTTCTGTCAGAATTATGATATCTCCATGACAGATACTCACAGTGCCTATTACCAGGAAGTAGATATTGAAGACCTGATCCGTTTAGCATTACGAGATAAAGAGAACCTGGGTATTGCATTTACATACAATGAACCGCTCATTTCGTATGAGATGATTCTCGACATTGCGCCTGTGTTACATGCACACGGGAAGAAAGTTGTGCTTGTCACAAACGGCACAGCGAATCAACATATACTGGAAAAAGTCATTTCTCATGTAGATGCTATGAACATAGATCTGAAGGGAGATGAGACCTTCTACAAAGAACTGGGAGGAGATTATCAATCCGTTAGGAATACAATAGAATATGTCTATGACAAGTGTCATCTGGAAATTACCACATTAATTATTCCGGGCAAGAATGACAGTGATACATTCATTACGGAACAGGCACAATGGTTATCTTCTTTAGATCCGGAAATTCCCTGGCATTTATCCAGATACTTTCCAAGATACAAATATACGATTCAATCAACCCCGAAAGAAACGATCTTTCATTTGAAGGATATTGCACAACAATACATGCATCATGTTTATACCGGGAATGTATGGTAAAAAAATGTATTTAAGTGCTTGACATGGTGGTAACACCCGTCTGTACAATAGAAACGAACAGTAAAGGAGCAATCTATGTTAAAAATCATGATCACATGCGGAGGTGGATTTTCCTCAAGTGCACTCGTAAACCATCTCAATGCGGAAACAAAAGAAAAGGGGCTGTCAGACAGGGCAGAGTTTGTCTTCAGACCATATGATTTCGGAGGGATCGGTGATATGGTGGGACAAGTGGATATTGTCATGCTGTGTCCGCATCTTGCTCACCAATCCAAGGAACTTGCCAAAAAATATCCAGACAAGCCATTCTATGTCATTCCTACAAGACTGTACGGTCTGATGGCAGCAGAGGAATTTATTGAGGATGCAGAAGATGCAATTGCAGGATGGAAGGAAACAGGAATGAATCCGTTCCATTTTGAAGGTGAACAGACAGCTATACGTGTTATGCGTACGGTTTCCCGTCGCAAGTGGCTTGCAAAACAAAAGGGTTAATTTCGTAAAAAACATTCATAGAGGAAAGAAATCCTGTAACAGGCATAATAACTGTACAGGATTTTTATTTGACATACTCTTTTAACGGTGTTAACTTATATATAGTTAGAATATGCTAACTGAGTGAAATATACCAAGAGATAAAACAGAAAGTCATAGAAGAAGTAAGAAAAGAATTCATGGAAGACGGCTATGAAAAAGCCTCTATGCAAAGAATCGGGCAAAGACGCGGAATGACTGCTGCTGTATTATATCGTCATATCGAAAACATGGAAGCGATGTCTTGAATCGATTGAAGCATTCTTTATGCCCGGATGGAAACAAATGATGGGATTTTGATATACCTGCTTTATGCAGGTCTTATTTCATTTATGTGTTAGTTAACACTAACTTTTATTGTTAACAAAATGGTTGGAAGGAGGAAAATAATTATGGAAAAACAACCATCTGCAATTTCCTGGGTTCTGTCACAGGCTGGCGAACATAAGAAACAATATGTTGTCAGTGTTGTGTTGGCAATCCTGGGAGTTGCATGTTCTGTTGCACCATTCTTTGTGATCACAAAAATCGTGCATGGAATTATGGAGGGACAAAAGGAAGTGTCATTCTATGTGACACAATGTCTGGTTATGGCTGTATTCTGGATGTTGAGAGTTCTGTTCCATGCATTGAGCACAGCGGCAAGCCACAGAGCAACTTTTGCAGTTTTAGGAGAAATGCGAAAAAGAGCGACAGAAAAACTGACACAAGTCCCTTTGGGAATTGTTCTGGATCGTTCTTCCGGGGCACTAAAGAATATCCTGGTGGAAAGAATTGACTCCATTGAAACAATTCTTGCCCATATTGTACCGGAATTTACTGCCAATTTACTGATACCTGTTATCATGATCGTTTATATCTTCTCTGTTGACTGGCGAATGGGACTGGCTGCATTGGCTTCCTTTCCGTTAGGCATGTTTTGTTATGTGGGAATGATGCTCACCAGTGCAGGATTCTATGAAAGAACCGTTGTTGCAACAAAGGAATTGAATAATACGGCAGTTGAATATATCAACGGTATTCAGGTCATCAAGGTTTTCGGCAAGACAAAAAGCAGTTATGAAAAATTCGTTCATGATGCATATGAAGCTGCACATAGTTTTATTGACTGGATGAGATCATCTATCTTTCCGTTTACCTTTGCAATGGTCATTATGCCAAGCACAATGCTGACAGTATTGCCGATCGGTGGTTTGCTGGTGAAAAACGGTACACTGGCAACGTATGACTTTGTCAGAATTATTATTTTATCCGTTGGTCTGATTGCGCCTATCATTACATGCATGAGCTATTCCGATGACCTTCGTACAATGGGGACCATTGTCGGAGAAGTCCGTTCCATCGTGGATATGGAGGAAATGAAACGTCCGTTGTCAGGGGATGTACCTGAAGAGAATACAATCAGCCTGCAGAATGTACATTTCAGCTATCATGACAAGGAAGTATTGCATGGCATAGATATGACAATCCCTGAAGGAAGTCTGGTTGCACTGGTCGGCCCTTCCGGAAGCGGAAAGTCAACGATTGCAAGATTGATCGCTTCACTTTGGGATGTCAAAGAAGGAATGATTACTCTGGGTGGCAAGGATATACGGGAAATTCCTATGGATGCATATGCAGATAAGGTAGCATTTGTATCCCAGGAGAATTATCTCTTCAACATGAGTGTAAAAGAGAATATACGTTTAGGAAGAGCAGATGCGACAGATGCAGAAGTAGAGGAAGCTGCAAAACAAAGCGGTTGTCATGACTTCATCATGTCTTTGGAGAATGGTTATGATACAGTTGTAGGTTCTTCCGGAGGACATCTTTCCGGCGGAGAAAGACAGCGTATCTCCATTGCCAGGGCAATGTTGAAAAATGCGCCGATTGTCATTCTGGATGAAGCAACAGCTTATACCGATCCGGAAAATGAAGCGATCATTCAGCGTTCTGTTTCACAACTGACCAGAGGAAAGACGTTGATTGTTATAGCGCATCGTTTATCCACAATCATTGATGCAGATTGTATTTATGTGATTTCAGACGGTAAGGTAGATGGATTCGGTACACATCAGGAATTGTTGGAGAACAATGCACTGTATGCGAAGATGTATGCAGCACATATGGCTGTAAGAGATCAGGAGGAAGAGAACAATGGTTGAGATTATTCAGAAATTCTTCCGTTTTGCCGGGGAAGAAAACCATAAGAAATTCCGGCTTTCCATTTTCCTTGGTCTGGTACAGGCAATTTTTGATGCTTTGAAGATCCCTGCAATAGCCAATATGGTCAAAGCAATGTTGAGCGGTACAGTAACAGGCAAGGATATTTGGATTTCATTTGGCATAATGGTTGTTTCTATTGCCGGGGCAGGGCTTGCCAAATCCAAGGCAACAATGTTACAGACAGAAGGCGGCTACGGGACCTGTGCATTAAAGAGAGTGGAGATAGCGGAGCATATGCGGTATCTGCCTATGGGATATTTCAATAAGAACAGTTTGGGACAAATCACTTCTGTCACCACCAATGTCATGGAAAATCTTGAAAATGTTGCAACGAGAGTTATCATGCTTGTCTGTGAAGGGTTATTGACAACAGGTGTCATTATTCTCATGCTTTTGTTTTTTGATTATCGTATATCACTCGTATTATTTGCTGGATTATGTGTGTTTCTGTTTGCCAATAACAGCTTGCAGAATGCAGCAGGCAAAATGGCGGATCAGAAGATCAATGCTGATGAAAAAATTGTCGAAAAAGTCATGGAATATTTACAGGGAATGGCAGAAGTCAAAGCGTATCACCTGAGCGGGAAAAAGAGCAGAGAGCTCAATGAAGCTATTTCAGTCAATGTCAAAGTGAATACGGATATGGAGATGGTGCTGGTGCCGAAGATGGCTGTACAAAATCTGGTATCCAAACTGACAGGTGTTGCCATGGTATTGTTTTCCTGTATGTTTTATGTGAATGGTACAATGGATGAATTAACAACAATCATCATGGTAATTTCTGCATTCATTGTCTATGCAAGCCTGGAAACAGCAGGAAACTATTCTGCATTGTTGCGTGTCGTGGATCTGAGTGTCGACAGGGCACAGGAAATCCTGGATTTACCGCAGATGGACATCAGCGGAAAAGAGATTATTCCGAAGACACATGACATAAGTACAGAAAATATAGAATTTTCCTATGATACAAGAAAGATCATTGATGACATTTCTTTAAATATACCGGAACATACAACAACCGCAATTGTCGGTCCTTCCGGAGGAGGAAAGACAACATTGGTGAACCTTCTGGCCAGATTCTGGGATGTGGATCAGGGAACAGTCAAACTGGATGGAACAGATGTAAAAACATATGATATGGATTCATTGATGTCCAACTTCAGCTTTGTCTTCCAGAATGTTTATCTGTTCCATGACACCATTGCCAATAACATCCGCTTTGGTAATCCGGATGCTTCCATGGATGATGTAATCGCTGCGGCAAAAAAAGCATGCTGTCATGACTTTATTATGGAATTGGAAAACGGGTATGAAACAATGATCGGAGAAGGCGGAGCCAGCTTATCCGGTGGAGAAAAACAAAGAATCTCTATTGCAAGAGCAATGATGAAAGATGCACCTGTCATATTCCTGGATGAAGCTACCGCAAATGTAGATCCGGAAAATGAAAATGAATTAATGAAAGCCATTGAATCCCTGACAAAAGAAAAGACAGTCATCATGATTGCCCATCGCTTAAAGACAGTGGAACATGCTGATCAGATCTTTGTGATTGATCAGGGAAAGATTGTACAGAAAGGAACACATAAGGAATTGATGCAACAGGAAGGCATTTATAAAAACTTTATCGGTGAAAGGAAAGAAGCTGTATCCTGGAAGATGAAGGTATAAGAAAAGTAACTCATACGAGTTACTTTTTGTATAAACGGGAACAATTAATAATACAGGTCTGTTGCCGGATGTCTTTCCACATCAATTCTGTGATTCTGAATGTTCAGGACCATATAAGTTCGGATGGAATTGGGATCTCTTGTTCTCCAGGTGGATCCGGGATTTAAAATATGCACATCATCAACGACTTTATCGAAGTATTCATGAGAATGGCCGCAGAATGCAACATTGCAATTCTTGTGTTTGGCATATCTTGCCACAAAGCGGTAATCGGGATACCATCCCTCATAGAACATATGCCCATGGATGATCAGAATTCTGAAGTCTTCTATTTTAAGAATTCTCTCTGAGGGTAATCCGCTGCCGATATCCATATTGCCTTCTACAGCGATAATGCCCAGTTCTTCCATCTGTTCAGCAGACATCAGGCAATCACCGCAATGGACAATATAATCTGCATCTGCATACTTTTCTCTGACTTTCCGGATATCTTCTCTTTGTCTATGAGTATCACTGAGTAATATAATCTTCATGGTTCTATTATATAGAAAATTAGTTGTAAATCCAATTAATTCAAAAAATGCAAACACGTATACTAACATATAAACACATATACATATAAACTATAAAAAACACATGGATAATACTGTTTGTCTGTTCATCAGGAACATGGTATTGTATTGGCAGAAAAGGAAAACTATGAAAAGACTGAAAAAGAAGTGGAAATATCTGGTGGCTGCTGTAATCGGATGTATTCTTTTTGGGATACTCTTTTTTATGAGACCATCTGTAACTTTTATTGAAGGGAAACAGGTACTGGAGAAAGGTACGGAATATAAAGCAGAAGATTTTGTGGCAGAGGCTGACGGAACTGTGATTCCGGAAAAGGAAATGCTTCCTACAGAAGAGGTTGGAGAATTTACGTTTCATTATGTGGTCAAGAAATGGCTGTTTCAAAAAGACTGCGTATTTTCCTATACCGTCAGGGATACAACACCGCCGCACATAGAAATCAAAGAAAAAACCATATACAAAGATCCAGAGGAATCCTATACCGTTGAGGAAATGCAGAAGAATGTATCAACAGATGAAGGCACAGTTTCTTTTGATACAAATTATAATCCGGCATTATCAGGGTCATATTTCGTCAATGTTCATGCAAAAGATGATTACTGTAATGCTTCAGATGATTCGTATGAAGTCATCGTCAGAGATCTGGAAGAACCGTTTATATTTGTGACGGGTGATGGTGCAGAGATTCTCAAAGGCGAAGAATTTAATGTCATGGAGATTGTCAGTTATGGGGATAATGCGGATCCTGAACCTGACTTAACAATTGAAGGAGAAGTGGATACGGAAAATACCGGATTCTATCCGTTACATGCCACCTTAACCGATGCATCCGGAAATCGGACCGAATGGGATTTTACAGTTGAAGTGGTGGATGCGGTTGCGCAATCCGGATACAGTATGTATTCTTATCCATTTCATAAATTCAAAGAGGATCATGCCGGTGAAAACAGAAAATACGGTATTGATATATCTGCATGGCAGGAAGAGATTGATTTTCATGCAGTGAAAGAAGCAGGTTGTGAATTTGCAATGATCCGGATCGGCTATTCTCATAACGGTGAAATGAAGACGGATAAATATTTCAGGCAGAACATTGAAGGGGCAAAAAAAGAAGGCTTGCCAGTAGGAATCTATATGTTTGTGTATGATAACACAGAAGAAGAATTGTTGTCATCGATGGAAATGATGTTTGATGAATTGGGTGATGAAGAACTGGATTTGCCGATCGTGTTTGACTGGGAGAATTTTGAAAACTACCAGGATTATATGCTCAGTTTTCAACAGCTGAACCAGATGTATGACCTGTTTGAACAGGAAGTCACAAAAAGAGGATATGAATGCATGCTGTATGGAAGCAAGTATTATCTTGAAAACATATGGGCACATACAGATACCCGCCCTGTATGGCTGGCACACTATACAAGCCAGACAAATTATGGCGGACCGTATCAGATCTGGCAATGTACCGCTTCGGGAACAATTGATGGCATCAATGGCAATGTAGATCTGGATATCCTGTATCAATAAAAAAATCTCCTATAAGAAGGAGATTTCTTTTTGATTCAGTCTTTGTGTTTTCCCAGCAATCTCATCTTAAACTCTCTGATTTTCAATGCATATCTGCTTGTAAAGAGTACACCGAGAATAATCATGCCGAATGCGATGCCAAGCCCGAAACTGCCGATTCCTTCGTAAGGGGAAGTCTGATCCAGATCAAGCAATGTTATGACCAGAAAGGTCAGAAAGCCAAGTAATCCGGCAATAAACAGCCAATGCATTCTTTGCAACAACCTCATTTTTTCTTCGTTACTGTAATCTGCAACCTGTAAAACAGTCTCTTTTAATTCTTCGTTCATACGTTCATTTTTCCTTTCTCCGCTTAGAATTTCCCGGAGATCGACTTCATACAGATCGGATAATTCAATCAGAATATCAAGATCCGGCATATTGGTTCCTGTCTCCCAGCGGGATACCGTTCTGCGGGAGACGCTCATCTTCTCAGCCAGTTCCTCCTGGGTGAGTTCTTTTTCTTTCCTTAACTGTTGAAGGAATTTTCCTGTTTTGATCAGATCCATAGTCCTGTGATCTCCTTTCATCTATAGGATAATCCTGTTTTTACAAGTAAAACAGGACGCAAAACGAGCATATGCCCTGTTTTCAGTAATGAGACAAGCTGTGTCTCATACATTATACAGCCTGAAACAAAAGAAAGATCC
>JAFYCG010000036.1 GCA_017539825.1 Solobacterium sp.
GGATCACAGCGTTTCTGACAAGGTCTCTTCCTACGACAGGTGTAACAACGTTATCACCCGGCTCTTCACCGTAAATTTCAAAGAATGCTTCCTTGATATCGCCAAGCTGATCTACTGTCAGAGATTCTTTTGTGACCGCATAAACTGTATTTTCACCGGATGCCTGATAGGAGAAATTGGAATATCCAAGCTCTTCCATCTTAGCTTCTACATCGGCAATCGCTACGGTTTCTGCAGAAGAAATCGTCAGTTTTGTACCGGATGCGAAGTCAATACCGAGGTTGAAGAAGCCTCTTCCGCCACCCATATTGACAAATCCGAGAATGATTGCGATGGCAATAATCGCAATACTTACATAGTTAAAATACTTGGCTTTTCCCATATAGTCGAACTGGCGTGTGCCTGTGTATTTGCGGGATTCGCCTTTGGAAATATCCGGGATCTGTTCTTTCTTCACGGCAAACCATTCCGGCTTGTCATCCGCAATACCGGAGCCGACTACAAGATTTAATAAGAATCTTGAGAAAGCAACATTCAGCAATAATGTCATGACAACGGTGATAATCAGCATTGTCGCAAATCCTTTAACAGCACCATTACCCCAGATATACATAATCAATGCTGCAATCAGTGTGGTAAACTGCGCATCAAAGACTGCCGAGAAAGAAAGTTTCTGACCTTCTCTGACTGCGGTTGGCACACTGCGGCCTTTGTACATTTCCTGACGGATTCTCTCATAGTTGATGATGTTGGCATCTACTGTCGTACCGACACCAAGCACAAGAGCACCGATTCCTGACAGGGTAAATACTGCACCCATCAGTGAGTAAATGCCGAAAATAGCCCAGATATAGAATACAAGCATGATAGATGCAATGCAGCCCGGCATGCGATACTGGAACATCATGTAAATCATGACCAGAATGATACCGATAAATCCTGCCATTGCTGTCTTGGACAATGCATCCTGACCAAACTGTGCAGAAACAACGTTGGAGCTGATTTCTGTAAGCTTGACCGGCAGTGAACCGGAATTAATCAGGTTTGCGAGTGTTCTCGCATAAGCTTCCGTAAAATTACCCTGAATAATACAGTCACCGGAAATTTCCTTGCTGACAGAAGCTGCGGAAATATACTTCGGCTCCTGTCCCTGGGCAGCTTTTTCTGCTTCCGCTTTATATGTGTCACCCTCTTCCCAGTCAAGCCAGATGATCATGATATTCTGGCCGTTTGCCTTGGAAGCAATGGAACTTGTGATCTCACCGAACTTTGCCGCATCAGCAATCTTCAGGGAAACAATCGGCATACCGTCCTGGTAAGCCAGGGATGCTCCACCCTCGACAAGAATGCTGGAATCAGCCAGTTCATTATCATCGATATCCCGGAATGTCAGATTAGCGGTAGTACCGATCATCTGTCTTGCACTTTCCTGATCATCAATGCCGGCCAGCTGTACACGGATACGGTTGTCACCTTCTACGATGATGGATGGTTCGCTGACGCCAAGAACATTGATACGCTTGGAAATGCTGTTGGTGACTGCAGTCATGTCAACTTCGGAACCCTCATTCAAAGGTGTTACTTCGTAGAGAATTTCAAATCCTCCTCGTAAGTCAAGTCCCAGATTCAGGTGATTCTTAATCGAATTAAACGTTGAAGCGACGAGCACGGCAATGATTGCCACAACAGCGAAAAATACACCCAATCCACCTTTTTTCTTTGTTGTCTTTGCCATATTTACATATCCCCTCCTATGACATCTCTGAAATCTTCCAGATTCTGTCTGGATCCGTCGAGTACTGCCTTTTGTGAAAGAAAGCGTACAATATCACTGGCTTTGACTGACAGTATTTCATCAGCCGCCTCATGAAGAGAAGCGGGAAGTCCGTTTCTCCATAAGCTGTCCATCAGATAGTCTTCAAGATTTCCATAACTCAGGCTAGGAAGTTCATTTCTCTTCAGCTGCTGGAGTTTTAATACCATTGTCAGCTGAACCAGAGTATGATTTACATCAAATCTTTCTGATTCCATCCCTTCCTCCTGAAAACCTCACTATTATATCAAATTTTAATATTTTTAACAGTATAAAGAATCATAAAAAAATGTAATTCTGTATACGTTCCGCATAATCGTACAGATAATCTGCTCCGGAATCTTCATAAACCGCTTCTTTAGGATAAAAAAACTGCCCATAAGGCAGTTAATGAAGACAGATCCACAGACCGATGGCGGCAAAAACAGCTTCAACGATCCAGAACATTGCAACAATATGTGTTTCCTGCATCCCCTTAATGCGGAAAGCATAATGAATCGGTGTATAGATGAAAACCCTTTTATGAATGGTTCTTACGGATACCTGCTGGATAATGACACATACTGTTTCAATCACGAATATGCCTCCGATCAGGATCAGTGCAAGCTCTGTTTTGGTAATCATTGCAAGTGCTGCAAGAACCCCTCCTAAAGCAAGTGCACCTGTATCTCCCATAAAAACCCTTGCCGGTTTTTTATTGTAATAGAGATAGCCGAGCAGTGCCCCGATCAGGCTGATCACAAATACGGCGATGGTCCATTTTTCATTGATTAATGTCAATACCAGAAACGGTATTAACGCAAATACGGAACACCCCGCAGCCAGACCATCCATCCCATCTGTCAGATTGACGGCGTTGGAAGAACCGGTAAACATGAATACGACAAGGAAGAAATATCCGATTCCCAAAGGCAATACTCTTCCGGAGAACAGACGAATATCCAATGATGCATGGCTTCTGTACAAAAGGAAGAAGATCACTGCCAATACCATCTGCATCAGGAATTTCTGCTTCGGTGTCAGGCCCTCGTTATTCTTTTTTACCGCAATCAGATAATCATCAATAAATCCGATCAGGCCGTATCCTGCATAAGCAAGAATAATCGTGATTGTGTCTAATTCAATAAACTCGTGCGGGGAAGCAATCAAAGTAATGACGATCGGAACGATAATAAACAGGATTCCTCCCATGATCGGTGTTCCCGCTTTTTTCTTGTCATCATCGAGAGCATATTCACTGACGGACTGTTTGAAACTGAGTTTTTTCAGATATTCAATAAACGAAGGCATTGTTACCAGCACTACGATCAGACTGGCAAAAAAACTTATTATCAACTTCAGCATGATTCGACCCCCTATGATGATTCAAAAGTTACCTTGATACTGGTACCTTTGTTGACGATTGTACCCGGTGGTACACTTTGTTTGGTTACAACACCTTCTCCCTGTAATTGGAAACCAAAACCGGTAACAGCCCATAATGCGGTTACATCCTTACGGGTCCACCCTGTCATATCAGGCATGACAAAGCTGGATGTATCCGTCAACAGGAATACCCGCTGGCCTGTCATAACTGTTGATTCAAATCTCGGATACTGGTCTATAACCGTATTGCCATCGCCCAATACAACGACTTCTGCACCGATTGACTGTAATTTATCTTCTGCAAATGCCAGGCTGTGATTCAACAGGTTCGGCATTGTATTTTTATGAATTTCAACGAGCGGTTCTTCTTCCGTTTCTTCAACAGGAGCAGCTGCAGTATCTTTATCAATAAACCCGTATGTCATGGCAACTTTGCGCATGAAATTGGTCATTGCTTCTGTTTCGACATGTGCATCTGGATTATAAGCTCCCTGGAAGCAGTAGTATACGATTACCTGCGGATCATCGATCGGCATGGCGCAGATAAAGGATGAGATGGTTCTGCCTGTTTCATATGTACCATCGGCTGCAAGCTCGGTGGTTCCGGTTTTACCCATGACTTTGCATTCGGGTATGCGGTATGCCTTTGCCGTACCTTCTTCATCATTAACGGTACGGGTCAGTATGTCTTGTACCTGTTTTGCCGTCTGCGGGGTGATCGGATTGCCGACAACCGTTGTTTCTGCCTGATAGATAACCTTGCTGTTATCATAGGAATCGCGTACGGATTCGACAAAATACGGTTTTACCATTGTTCCGTCGGAGAAGATCGCACTATATGCCTGTAACATCTGCAGCATATTGACCGTGGAACCCTGTCCATAAGACAAAGACAGTTTATCTTCAGGCCATGTGAAGTTCAGATAGCCGATTTCCTCCGGAATACCGTCTGTATCCACCGGCTGCCAGAAACCGAACTTCTTCAGATAATCCAGATGGATCTGCGGTGTAATCAGTTCTGTCTGAACAGAAGCTGCAACCGTATTCAGGGATTTCATCAATCCGATATCATATGTGACTTCGCCATACTGACGGTTTCTTGCATTATATTTACATTTTCCCGAAGCGTATGAACGGATCGGATTATTCTGATTATCCCAGGAGAAACAGAAAATATTACCATCGGTTGTAGCATCACCGTCATACTTTCCTTCATTGATTGCAGCTGCCCAGGTAAATGTCTTCAATGTCGATCCCGGCTCGTATGGAAGCTGAGCACCGATATTGTTGTAGTTTTCAACATCCAGCTTGTTGGGATCAAAAGACGGATACTGTCCCCAGGCAAGAACCTTGCCTGTCTTGACTTCCATGGCAGCACCCCATGCAGCTTCAATGTTAAAGCGGGATACGGACATCTGAAATGACTGTTCCAGGGATGACTGTATGCCGGAATCAATCGTCAGATATACATTATTTCCATTTACGGCAGAAACGATATTTTCTTTCATGCCCGGAAGAACATACCCTTCCTTGTCAACCTGATAGCTTCTGGAGCCGTCTTTTCCGGAAAGATATCCGTTCAGATACAGTTCCAGTCCCATTTTACCAATGGTACTTCCGTTTTCATCCGATTGTGCAAAACCAATCAGGTTGGAAGCAAAGGTTCCCAAAGGATATACGCGCTGAATGGAATCTGTAAATTCAATACCCGGAAGATTGTAACTGTCAATTTCGTCTTTCACAGCTTTCGAAAGCTTCCTTCCGTTTTCACCAAGTTCTGTCTGGTATGCTCCTGTTTTCTGGTACAGATAGAGATAATCCAGAATCTTCTGATAATCCATTCGCAGAATTTTTGAAAGGATCTGGGCTGTTCCTTCTTTATCTTTTACATAGACCACCTGGTCTTTGATACCTTTTCTGTTTTCATCCAGAACGCAGACAATATTATATGTCCGGTTGTCCTGCGCAATAACTGTTCCATAGCGGTCATAGATATTTCCACGTAATGCCTTGGTTGTCTCCACAACCGTATTTGCAGTATCCGCATAAACGCTCAGGTCCGTACCGGAACGCAAATGCATCTTACCAATCGCAACGACAAAAACATCGGAAACTATGATTAACATAGCAACCAATGTCACTAGAAAAATATTCCTGACCGCATGATTTTTTCTTCTGCGGCTCATGTTTACTCTCCGTCTTCGATATCAGCGCTGACCATAACCACATTGTCCTGGTTTCTGGTCAGTCCGTTATTAGCGGCAATCGCCTCTATACGCTCCGTAGATTCAAGATTTGCGATCTCCACTTCAATAGCATCATTCTGTATTTCAATCTGCTTGATCTCAGCCAGAATTTCCTGTGATTGTGTGCTGAGGGAATTGTTATAGGAACGCAAGAATAAAGAACTTGCCAGATACAGCGTCGATGAAAATAAAAATAATACCAATGTGAAATTCAAAAGTTTCAATGATTTTCTCTTAGTCTTTTTCTTTGCCATTTTAATTCCCCTTTACTCTTTCTATCACCCTTAGTTTTGCACTGTGCGCTCTGTGGTTTTCCTCCAGTTCCTCATCTGTTGCCGTAACAGGTTTTTTTGTCACAAGTTGGAAGGAGGCCTGCTCCATTTGCGATGCCTTAAGCGGCAGCTTCGGATCGACAAATGGAGCAGTCGAATAATCTTTAAATGTCTTTTTGACCATTCTGTCTTCTAATGAATGGAATGTGATTATGGCACATCTGCCGCCTACACGCAACAGATCCAGCGCCTGACTCATTCCGTTTTCCAATGCCCCGAATTCATCGTTAACTGCAATGCGCAGGGCCTGGAATACCTTCTTTGCCGGATGTCCCTTTTTATAAAGCTCTTTTTGCGGAAGAGCTTCTTTAATCAGATCCACCAGCTCAAAAGTTGTTGTAACCGGTTTTTCTTTTCTTTTGATACAGATCATCTTGGCGACAGCATAAGCGTATCTTTCTTCCCCGTATTCACGAAAGATACGTGTCAGTTCTTTTTCATCATACGAATTCACAACCGTATATGCATCAAGAGCCTGTTCCGGATTCATGCGCATATCCAGTCTTGCATCAAAGCGATAGCTGAATCCTCTTTCCGGATCATCAAACTGCGGTGAACTGACACCGAGATCCATCATGACACCATCCACCGCATCTATACCATGCTTTTCCAGTTCTTCTTTCATATGGCTGAAATCAGCATGGATGAATGTCACATAATCCAGAACATCTTTCAGATTAGCTTTCGATTCGTCCAATGCCTGTGCATCTTTGTCAAAGGCATACAGATGACCGGTTTTTAATTTCGAGATCAATGCTTTCGCATGTCCTCCCCTGCCCAGGGTGGCATCGACATAAATACCATCCTCTCTGACATTGAGAAGATCAATTGTTTCATTTAATAAGACAGATGTGTGTTTCATTGCAGATACTCTGTTAATGATTCAGCGACAGATTCGAAAGAATCAGAAGCTTCTTCATCATATGTATCCCAGCGTTCTTCCGGCCAGATCTCGATATAGTCGGCAACGCCTACCACAACACAATTTTTTTCAATATTTGCTGTATTCAGCAAAAACTGAGGCAGCGGGATTCTTCCCTGCGAATCCAATGTGCACTCCTGTGCCTTGGAGGTCAGGCTTCTCATATAGAGACGTGCCTCTTTTTTGGTTCCGGGGATCTGGGCAAGTCTGGCAATCATTGCATTCCATTTATCCATCGTATAAATGGCAAGACAGCCGTCAAGACCTTTGGTCACCACAAAAGTTCCACTTAAGCCTTCGCGGAATTTGGCAGGAATGATGAGTCTGTTTTTGGCGTCCAGACTATGTCTGTATTCTCCCATGAACATCATGATTCCTCCACTTTCTCCCACTTTCTACCACAATTTTACCACCATTATGTCACTTGACAAGATTTTTTTGTTAAAATCGGGAAAAAAAGAATTTGTGCAATGTTCATATTCTTTTTTCAGCAAATCTTCCGTATCAAACAGCGATCACGCAAGTCATTGGACAAAAAAAAGGAGACCTAAGTCTCCTTCTTCCATATTCAATCTAAATCTGCTTTATTGACCTTTATTTGCCAACTTTGCCACATTCAGGACATGCATGATGAGGGCGCTTCATTGCACCGCATGCAGGACACTTAACCAGTGTCGGAGCAGTTAATTTGTAATGCGTTCTTCTCTTGTCCCTTCTTGTGCTTGAATTTCTTCTCTGCTGTACAGCCATTGTCTGACACCTCCTACTATTCGCTCTTGAATTGTTTCAGTTTTGCCAGACGCGGATCAATCTGATCTTTCCGGCTCTCCTGATATTCAGCTTCACTATACACTTTCCAGCCATCCCCTTCAGGATACTGACCTTCTTCCACAAGAGTTACCTGTATCGGAACCTCCAGAAGAATTGCATCAATAACAGCTTCCAGTGTATCGACAGCTTCCCCATTAACGATACGCACACCGTCTTCTTCAGTCTTCTCGAACGAATAGATTTCTTCGCTATCCGTCTCGAAGGGAACTTCGATGTCCTCATAAGTTATGGCATCCGGACAGATCATCACTCCATCAACATGAAGATTCAGATAAAGCTGATCTCCGGCTTCATCATAATGTCCCCTGCCTTCTACATGAATATCCTCTGTATCTGTGATAAGAGGGTTATCCCTGAAGATCTCAGGATCCAATTCGATATCCTCTTCAAACCGGATATCATCTTTCATTTCCAACAACTCAGATTTCGTCCACTTCAAAACAGTTTCTCCGTACGCTAACGCTTATAAATTATAGCAAACCGTTTTTTAAAGTCAATCAAATAACGTCATCACAAACGAAAAATTATACAGAATGCGCCAGAATCCATGCCGAAACATCTTCAAAAACAAGCATATGCTCCGTTTCATTTAATGTTTCATGCCGCATGTGCGGATAGAGTTTTGTTTCGATAGTCTCATATCCTGCTTTCGAGAGTGTATTCACGCTGTCATCAAAACCGTCTTTTCCGCCGATGCACGGATCGTCCTCTCCGGCGAAGACATAGATCGGTAATGCCGGATTTGTGCATCTGAACCTCTTGATATCATGCATGGCAAGCATGCCCTCGAACAGGTCAACATAACCCTGGATTGTAAACGGGAATCCGCAATCCGGATCAGCCATATACGTATCTACGTTTTCTTCATTATAGCTTAACCAGTCTACCGGTGTTCTCGGATTTTCAATCACATTATTGAAGGATCCTGTAGCCATTGTATCCAGCAGTTTTGAATGGCCCTTTTTCCCTTTTGCCAGGGCAATTGATTTCGCTAATACGACACCTGCCGATGCTGCCGGCGTATAATTCGGCAAGCCGCTCAAAATAATGCCGTCCACAAGACTGTCATTTTTCTGCAGGAAAGTTCTGCCGATCATTGTACCCATGGAATGGCCGAAATAGAAAACCGGAACATTCGGAAATTCCTTCTTTGTCAGAACACCGATCTCCACTGCACTGTTAACCAGGCAATCCCAGCCGTTCTTTTCACCAAACCATCCTCTTTCTTCCGGATCGGTTTCTCCGTGTCCGGGCAGATCATATGTAATAACACCGATTCCCTTTGTATTCAGGTATTGGGCAAATGCCTGATATCTTCTCTGATGTTCTTCCATGCCATGAACGATAAAAACAGCTGCTTTTATCTCACCTTCCGGTCTATAGACCTTCTTTGCCAGCTCTTTCATAAATGATAAATTCCTCCATATTGTGTTATCATTATTCTACACGATTTAGGGAGGTAAGAACATGAAAACATGCGGAATTGTAGCAGAATACAATCCCTTTCATAACGGACACCGATATCACCTTCAACAGGCAAAAATAAAAAGTGAAGCAGATCTGATGATTGTTGTGATGTCCGGTAATTTTGTGCAGCGTGGGGAGCCGGCAATTCTGGATAAATGGAAAAGGGCATCCTGTGCCGTGCAAAACGGTGCCGACATAGTCATTGAACTCCCTTATTTATATTCTACACAGGCTGCTTCTCAGTTTGCCCATGGTGCTGTTTCCCTTCTGAAGACAGCGGGTGTCGACTTTATCAGTTTCGGAAGCGAGTGCGGTAACCTGGAAAACCTGCAGGAAATTGCGGAAACTTCAATTAATCCGGATCATCTTCATGAAGCTCTGGATCATGGCATGTCTTATCCGAAAGCATACAGTCTGTTAACCAGTGAAATGCTGCCGAATGACATTCTGGCTTTATGCTATCTTAAGGAAATACAAGGAAGCAGTATTCAGCCCGTATTGATTCAAAGAACATCCGATTATCTTTCCGATGAGCTTTCAACCGATGCAAGCGCAATGGCAATAAGGGAAGCTTTATTTGCCCAGAAGGACATTTTAAATACCACCCCGATGAAAGAAGACCTCGAACACTCTTATCTTCCCCGCTGGGATGTATACTATCCCTATCTGAGAACATTTCTTCTGACATCTTCAAAAGAACAGCTGGAACAGTTTTTTCTGTTTCAGGAAGGCATTGAAAATCATTTGAAGAAGAATGCCCAATGGTCTTCGACCTGGAACGAATTTCTCTCTTCTTCCGTTACCTACCGTTATACTGCCGGAAGAATTCGCAGAACATGCCTGCAGGCAATGGTTCAATTGACAAAACAGGAAGTACAAAAACTTCCCCTGTTAGATACATTGCACATTCTTGCGTTTAATGAAAACGGCAGAAAATGGCTTCACGAGAAAAGAAAGGAAGATATACGCATTGCTTCTAAATTTTCGGATATCCCCTACCCATGGAGATCTTTGGAATATCGTACAAGCCTGTTATATGCAAGCGTCTTTCCTGAGGAAGAAAGAAAAGAAATTCTGCAAAAAGAAATACAAGGGGCAATGTATATTCGCAATTAAAAAAGGTATCAGGCCGAATTATCATAAAGCCTGATACCTTTTCATTGATTCATCCGGAAGAACGGATTTTGTCACGATCCTCTCTTTTCCATATAAATAGGTTTGTCGTTATTATCATCTTCAAATTCATGGGACGAAATACGAATAAGCCTTGCGCCTGTCGGACGGTCAATATAGTTTAAAATGTCGGGATCTATCTGACAGACATCTCGTACATATACCAGCATGATATGATCAGGATCCTCAAAATATGTTTCCTCTTCATTGCCTGCCACAAAACTCCAGCCGCTGTCATATTCATTCAATGCTTCATCCCGGCACATATAACCGATTTTCCATCCTTCCTCTGTTATCTTTTTGGAAAGATAGCCTCTCTGATTGATAATCCTGATTCTGTTTATGGATGGTTCCAAATACACCTTCTGTTTGCAGAATTCTTCGATCTGTTCATTACTGATTTCAATATCGGTTCTGATGCCATCTATATCCGCATCCCAGATGCGCTTGTCATCTGCTTCATTTTTCAATACAACCGCAAATCTGAACAAATCATCTTCAGAAACATCTATAGAGGTATAAATATCCTTTTCCAGCTTTTCCCCTTTATCCCCATACAGAAATATTGTGACATTCCCGTCAGGATACAAAGCAAGCTTGGCAGCTCCCAGGTTCTTTTCATCATTATAAAAGACATAAAAGTAAGGCAGATGCTCATTAACATACCAGTCAAAAGCTGTTCCGTTTTTGCCGTTCATATAGAATACGGCACCATTTCCTTCCAGCTCTTCCGGCTTGACATCAGGCAGATACATCTTTATGTTTTCCCTGATAATCTGTTTGATCTTCTGTATGATCTGATCCATATATACTCCTCGTCACATATCTATTGTAACACTCATCCCATTCGTAAAAAAACAAAAAGGCGACAGCTGAATGCTGCCGTCTTTGCCATTACCTTGTTCTTATTCAGGAACTCTTCCGTTTGTATAAATCTTGTTGACATCTTCAACATCATTCAGCATATCCATCAGCTTATTGAATGCTTCAATATCTTCAGGATCTGTAATGTCAACATACTCATTCGGAAGCATTGTAGCTTCACATGTATCGAATTCTACATTTGGAATCAGTTTTTCGATTGCTTCCTGTGCTTTGCCGAAATCCGCAAAAGAAGTCTTGACTGTCATTTCACCGTCTTCAACCGTGATGTCCTGAACATCAACATCTGCTTCCATCATTGCATCGAGCATTGTTTCTTCATCATCATATGCAAACTCGAACAAACCAACATTTTCATAGTTGTAGGAAACACCGCCTGCATTGACAAGCTTTGCACCTTTGCACTTGTTGAAAGCTGTCTTTACATTTGTATAAGAACGGTTTGTGTTATCTGTCAGGCAGTCAACGATAACGGTGCTGTTGCCCGGACCGAATCCTTCATAACGAGCTTCGTCGTAATTTTCATCAGTACCGCCCTTTGCCTTTTCAATCGCTCTTTTGATTACATCTGCAGGAACCTGGTTGGATTTTGCTTCAGCAATCTTTCTCTTGAGTGTTAAGTTCATATCAGGATCAGGAACGCCACTCTTAGCTGCAATATACAACTCTTTTCCAAATCTTGAATACAATTTTGATTTTATTGCCGCTGTCTTTGCCATTGATGCGGCACGGACTTCATGTGCTCTTCCCATAATCTATAACCTTCTTTCATTAAAAATACCATGATATTATAACAAAACCCGGTATAGTTGTGAAGAAATTTGTTCTTTTTGAATTGTTCACATTCTTTTCATATTCATACCACTTATCTTTCAAACTGGCTTTTTATACTATCTGGCGTACGGAGAAAACAGATATGAAGCGAATTTGCTTATTATGTATATTGCTGCTGACCGGATGCAGCACAACAACTGAAAACACAGTCTCTTCCTACTATGGAAGAGTTTCCTCATGCGCACAAAACAAAAAGACCATTGAATACCGAAACGAAAACAAAGAAACGGAAATAACTCTTGCATCAAATTCTTCGGTGATCATCCTGAAAGATAATCATATTATTACCCCCGAAGAGCTGTCTGCTGATGATGAAGTGGTAATAACTTATACTAACGAAAAAATATCGACAATATCTGTAATAAATGATTAAGACACTTCTCCCTTTTAACATTTCTATGATAAAATAAAAGAAATGCTAGAGGTAGAATAATGGCAACGTACGTAATGAGTGATTTGCATGGATGTAAGAAGGAATTTGACGCCATGCTGGATAAAATCGAATTCAACGAATATGACGAGCTATGGATTGTCGGTGATATCTGCGACAGAGGCAATGAATCCATTCCTTTGCTGAAAGAAATTATCGGTTATGATAACATGCATCTGATTTTCGGCAACCATGATGTCTGGCTGGCCAGATATTGCCAGGAGCTGATTGACGCAAAACGTGATGATAACTCCGTTGACATGACCGATGACATGTTGTGCTGGTTGCATTATAACGGCGGATATCGTACGTGTGACCAGTTCATGGATCTGCCCTTCCCGGATTGCTACGACATCAAACTGTATTTGGAAGACAAGCTGTTTTACAAGTATCTTAAAGTTAACGGCAGAAAGTTCCTGTTGGTTCATGCAGGTGTAGCAGCTACCGATGACGCTCCGGACATCAAGGTTTCCGAAGTACCTGAACAAATTCTTGTATGGGCTCATATCGGTCTGAATGATAATCCATATAATGATGTAACATTAATTGTAGGTCATACGCCGACCTTCTCTTACGGAGAAGAATTCGATGGCAAAATTGCCCACGGCAAGAACGATACGATCTTTCACATAGACTGTGGTTGTGCATATGGCAGAACACTTGGATGTCTGAGACTGGATGACATGCAGGAATTCTATGTTGAGAGTACATATCCAAGACTTGGTTAATACAGAGGAATCTTCGGATTCCTTTTTTATTTATGATATTCTTCAAGCTTAAGACAGAAAAGAAAAGCGTAACCTTTTGGCTACGCTTGTTCTTTTAAGAGAAATATCAATGAGATTTAGATGCTGGCTTTAACAAGTTCAGCTACTTCTTCCATTGTGTCGCATTCAACAGCCTTGTCTGCCATCTTCTTCATTTCTTCATAGCTCAAGCCATTGATCATCTTACGAGCACGCAAGATACTTGTTGCACTCATGGAGAATTCATCCAAACCTAAACCGAGGAGTACAGGAGCTGCAGTTTCGTCGCCTGCCATCTCACCGCACATACCACACCATTTACCATTCTTGTGTGCACCGTCGATTGTCATCTTAATGAGACGGAGAATGGATGGGTTGAGCGGCTGATAGAGATAGGATACAGGCTGGCTCATACGGTCAGCAGCCATGGAGTACTGAATGAGGTCATTTGTACCGATGGAGAAGAAGTCAGCATATTTACCAAGCTGGTCAGCAAGAACAGCTGCTGCAGGAATTTCGATCATGCATCCTACTTCACCCTTTTCACCAACTGCGATACCTTCTGCAATCAGCTTAGCACGTTCTTCATCATAAACGCCCTTTGCATCTTTGAATTCTTGTACAGTAGCAATCATTGGGAACATAATGCAGAGGTGACCGAATGCGGAAGCTCTGAGCAATGCTCTTAACTGTGTACGGAAGATGTCTTTTCTGATCAAGCAGAAACGGACAGCACGAACACCGAGGAACGGGTTCATTTCTTCATCGAATGTATGATATTTGAGCTTCTTGTCACCACCGATATCGAGTGTACGGATAACAACAGGTCTGCCATTCATGCCCTCTAATACGGACTTGTATGCCTGATACTGTGTTTCTTCATCCGGCCAGTCTTCGCTCTTCATATATAAGAACTCTGTACGGAACAGACCAAC
>JAFYCG010000363.1 GCA_017539825.1 Solobacterium sp.
GCCTATAATAAATGAGGCTATAAAGGAGATAAGAAATATGGCAGTTAAATTACGTTTAAAGAGAATGGGTGCCAAGAAAGCACCAAGATACCGTATCGTTGCAGCTGATGCACGTACACGCAGAGACGGTCGTGAGATCGAAGTTATCGGATGGATCAACCCGACTACAGAACCTGAAACAGTTGTTGTAGATGCTGAAAAGGCTATGTACTGGCTCCAGAATGGTGCTCAGCCATCTGACACAGTTCGCAGTATCCTTTCCAAACAGGGTATCCTGAAGAAATTCCACGAAGAAAAGGTTGCTAATAAGGCTAAGAAAAACTAAATATGGCAGAGCTGGATAAAGTTTTATTTGACCTTGTCAAGCCTATGGTAGATACTCCGGAAGAGTTGAGTGTCAGAGAAATGCCCAGCTTGGATGAAAACGAAGTCGTTCTTCATGTCTATGCCAAAAATGAAGATATTGCTCGTTTGATCGGCAGAAAAGGCAGTATGGCAAGTGCTTTAAGACAGGTTATGTCTGTTGCTTCGCATGCCGATGACAAAAAGGTAACAATCAAGTTTGAACAATTGGATGCATAACGCATCCTTTTTTACAAGGAGGATCTATGGAAGACTATATCTGCATTGGCAGGATTGTAAATACACATGGGTTAAAGGGAGAAGTAAAGATCCAGAGCTATTCGGATTTTGATGCCCAGAGATACAAAAAAGGAAACCATGTATATATTCTGCATGAAGGGAAATATAATGATCTAACGGTTGAAACATTCCGCAGTCACAAAGGTTTCAGCCTGGTAAAATTTCATGAAATACAGGGTATCAACCAGGCGGAAGAGTATCGGAATGATGAACTGTATATTCAGGAAAAAGACAGGAAAAAACTCGGGAAGGGACAGTATTACCGTTCCGAACTGGAAGGCTTAAAGATCATTGACGAAGAAGGCAATGTTCTGGGAACATGCCTTGGTGTTGAAGAAACCAAAGGTGCACAAAACAATCTTCGCCTGCAGAAGGCAGACGGATCATCCGTGCTTGTTCCTTATGTTCCTGCATTCATTCAGGAAGTCAATACACAAGAGGGATATATCCGGATCCATGTGATAGAGGGCTTGTTATGAAGATTCATGTTCTGACATTGTTTCCGGAAATGTTTGAAAGTTTTCTTTCGGTATCCATTCTGGGCAGGGCAATTGATAAGGGATTTGTCAGTGTTGATTTTGTACAGATTCGTGACTTTGCCCTTGACAGATATAAACATGTTGATGATACGCCGTTTGGCGGAGGAAAAGGGATGGTCATGAAGTGCCAGCCTGTTCTGGATGCACTCGATTCGGTACGAAAGGAAAACAGTCATGTTGTTTTAATGAGTGCTTCCGGACATCCTTACACACAGAAAAAGGCGCATGAACTGTCACAAAAAGAAGATCTGATCATCCTGTGCGGACACTATGAAGGCATGGACGCAAGAATTAACAGCCATGTAGATGAATGTATAAGCATAGGTGATTATGTCTTGACAGGCGGGGAAACCGCGTCTATGGTATTAATGGACAGCGTGATACGGTTGTTGCCGGGAGTGATCAGCGAAGGATCGACTGAGGAAGAATCTTATGAAGGCGGACTCCTGGAATACCCGCAATACACGCAGCCTGCCGACTACAAAGGTGATAAAGTTCCGGAAATCCTGTTGTCCGGACACCATGCCAAAATCCGTGAATGGCGCAAAGCGCAATCTCTTTTGCTGACAGAGAAAATTCGTCCCGACCTGTTTGAAAAACATGTGATGGACAAAGAAGAAGAGAAGATATGGAAGAGAATAAAAGAAGATACATTGAAGTAAAAGGAACACCGTTAAAGTGGCATCGTTTTCTGCAGATCATAGGAATGCCGGTTGCGATTATTTTTGAAGCCTATCTCTTTATCAGCATGTTTGCTGAACTGATGGGTATTCATTCACCTGCACTGTTATCGGTATTCACACCGTTTCTGACACTGATGGAAAGCGATGTTTATCATCTGGGAAGTTATTTCTGGGTGATCATCGTTGCTTTATTTGCTCCGCTGGTCTGTTTGCTGCTGGCATTGGTGGCATGGCTTGGCAGTTTCCATTGGCACCGGTACAGCCGTCATGCATGGAATCTGTACCTTTTGCTGAAGGTGGCTGTTACGGGAATGATTTTGTACCTGACAATGCGTTTTAACGGTTCTGAAGTCATTCTGTCATATCTGTCGCTGTTTGGCGTTGCCAATCATATGCCGTTTCTGTCTAAGATGGGAATCAATGCACTGATCCTGCTGCTGATTACATTCATGATTCTGCAGGCGGTCTTCTTTGTCTTCTCGTATATCTACGGATTCAGAAGAAGGAAGATCTATGCCAATTATCGCAAGAAGAATGAAGAGCAGGATTTCTGGGTCTGTGAAAGATGCGGTGAAAGAAATGTCGGCAATTTCTGCAATTATTGCGGCAAGCCCAGATATGTCGTCGTTGAAGAAAACAGTGAA
>JAFYCG010000364.1 GCA_017539825.1 Solobacterium sp.
ATTTCTCCGTTTTCGTTCATCTTTTTCAATGCATCCGCATCAACTGTCTCCGGCATCTTTGGATTCAGTCTTTCTACAGAGGCAATCGCAGCAACTTTCGGATTGTCATAACCCAGTTTATGACATACATCGACTGCATTTAAAACCAGGTCTTTTTTTGTCTTCAGATCCGGATACGGAACCATTCCCGCATCGGTAAGAAATAACATTTTGTGATATGCAGGAACTTTCATCAGAAGAACATGAGAAAGCTGCCTTCCGGTTCTTAAGCCCCATTCCTTGTTTAGCACAGCTCTTAAGAATGTCGCTGTATAAATCTTCCCTTTAAGGAGTGCATCCAGTTTTCCGTCATGGGCATCTCTGATAACCTTTTCTGCCAGCTCTTCATCATTGCGGCAATCCACAATCGGAGGTACAGGCAGGCCTGTCTGCAAAGATTCCCATTTTTCAATCGTCTCTTCCTTTATGCCATAAAGAACAGGATCAATAATACCGTCTTTCATTGCTGCTACAGTAGCTTCTAATGCATGTGTTTCATGGGAGCCGATAATACCGATTCGTGTCTTCGTTTCCCGCTGTAGTACGATTTGTCGGATTTCTTCAAAATCTCTGATCATATTCTTATCCTTCTTTCAATGTACATTAGTATACTATTTCATCATCAGATTTCAAATCATTTTGAACAGATCGAAAAAAGCTGTCTGAATGACAGCTTGATAATTTATTCTTTGGATCCGCTTCATATAAAGGTATTTCATCAATTTCAATCACGCTTCCTTTTCTAAAGCCATCACATAGATCTGACAGGGATTCCGTATATCCCAAAGATCCGGTATCACTTCAAATTCTTTAAACCCGACATGAAGATAGAACAGATTTGTTCTGTCATATTCCTCATAGCATCCCATTTGTACGGTTTTCACCTGGATAAAGGAATAGCCTTTTTCCATTGCCGTTTGTTTTGCCTTTTCAAACAGCCTTGTGCCGATCCCCTTTCCATGCCATTCTTTCAGAACACCCATAACCGCTATTTCAACCGTATCTTTTCCGGTTTCTTTTAAGGTGATAAAACCTAGAGGTTTATCCATCAGGAAGCAGGCAATCATGATCTGTTTTTTACTTTCTCTGATGTAGGCATCTCTTGCTTCCTTGATTCCAAACCAGTCCGGCAGTGCTTCAAGAACAAAAGAGGCTATCCTTTGTTTTTCTGCTTCATCCATAACAGATTTTATGGTCAGAGAAATCTCTGTTTCATACCGGTATTCCGTTGAGTCTTCTGAAGCCGATCTGTTCCTTCTGCCGCCATACTCTCCTGTTTTAACCATGCCCAGTTTCTCCATTGTTTTGAAAGAAGCTGAATTCTCTGCATCGCAATGTGCGATAAAATGTTTTATTCCATCCTGTCTGAAACTGAATTCCATAACCGCTTTGGCAGCTTCATATGCTAAACCGTTTCCCCAGTATTTTTTATTGAGTATCCAGCCAAGTTCCCCTATACCGTCTTCATAGCTGACACTGGCAGCACCGATGTGAATATCATTACAGAATATCGCAAACTCATAAAAAGAAGGATGTTCTTTCTGCCATTCCTCATCCACTCTTTGCAGAAATGCCATTGTTTCTTCAGCATCTTTATTCGGCAGGAAACACATGTACTTTGTGTTCTCCATATCCAGTGCGTATTCATTAACGGTATCAACATACTTTGTTCCCAGAGGTTTTAATACCAGACGTTCTGTTTTGATTTCTACCTGTTTCATATCTGTATCCTACAGTATTTTAGCATACAATTCATCAGAAAAGCCCCCTTTCAGGAGCTATAGCTGTTTCATCAGAATGATCTTGTCTTCTGTACGATATTTTTCTGTAAAGCCGTCTTTCAAAAACAGATGTATGGCAGAATTATCGATGGCGATATCATCATACAAAACCGAAATCCCGTTTTCTTTTGCGGCATTGCATAACATCTGCAATCCCTTGCTGCCGTATCCTTTTCCTCTGTATTTTGCAAAGATGATCACATCAGCTATATAGCCTTTCAGTTCTTTGTCATAGTGATAGGCAATCTCTCCCACAAAATCATCATCTTTCAGATATCGGTAATATCTTTGGTTATTATGATTGATGATCCAGTAATCATACCAGTCTTTCCATTCTTCTTCGGGAAACGGTATTGTACCGCCCCAGGCATGGTTATACGACATGGTCTTTTCATCTGCCATCATCTTCTGCCTGAACCACAGATCTTCATATGCAGGTTTATGTAACGTCAACATATTATGCAAACATGCTGTCGAGCAGCTTTAATCCTGTCTTTGTCCTGAATACATTCTCTCGGAATTGATTTGTCACTTTCCGGTACTTTTCCTGTTCTCCGGCATTGACAAGAAAATCCGCTTCCAAAAGGATTCGATAGTCCATTCCATCGACATTCGTAAATGTATGATGATGCCCTACCAGATAACAGATCCTTTCAAGCATCTCATCGCTCATACCGGTATCTTTGTAGAATTCACGTACCATTGGCGGTCCGTATTCCTCCTGCAGCTTATGCGGAGAGTTACCATATTCTTTCCGCAATGAGGGACAGGCAATATCATGGACAATTGCCGCAAATTCAAGAGTCTGTAATGTCTGTTCATCAATGCATTCACTTTCCCCGATGGTTTTGGCATAAGCCCAGACTTTCATAAAGTGGCAGATATCGTATTGATCCCCCTGGCATCTTTCAATCATTTTTACAATTGCTTCATTCACTGTAATCATCTTATTTCCTCCCTGATTTTTATTCCGATGCAAGGAAACGGAATATTCTCTCCTTGTAATCCGGAGCAGTATCGTAAGCAGCATGTCCATACCCTTCATACATATAGAGAACTGGACTATATTCCGGATTCAGATCGCTTATGATCTTTGCAGAAGCATCTGCGCCAACCACACGATCGTCTTTTGATCCGATGACAAGTACCGGACAAATAATCTTTTTCAGATCCCCGGTTATATCGAATCCCTTCATGCCTTCAGCCAGGATAATAAAACGATTCAGATCTTCATCTGTTACGGTCTTTGCGGCTTC
>JAFYCG010000365.1 GCA_017539825.1 Solobacterium sp.
GAATCTCCGCTTACTTAAGCAGCCATCCAACCGGAGATTCCGCCAAGAATAGAGCTGAATGGCTGCTTAAGTATTTCTATTCATGGCAAATCTATTATAAATCAGTTATTTCACTATCCACAAAATTGTTTACTGTTAGATTAATTATAATCAGCCAAACAATCCTTTCTTTTTTTTGTAGAATGGTTTTCCTGTTGCAGCATTCTGACCGAATTGATCTGCATAGGACACCATATCAATCGGTAATCCGCGGGGATTATGAGAAGAGGCTGCATTAGCGATGGATGAGAAAACTTTATGCCTGTCTCCCGTAAAATCAACAATCAATAAATAACTTTTTTCATTGTCTTTGATCATTAGCTTTAACCAGATTGCATGAATGTCTTTTTCTTTTTTGGCATATTTTTTGATGGATTCAACCATGGAAACGGGGTAATCGGCAGGATCTCCGATTTGTACCGGAGTATCTTTTTCAACAGTATTTTCTGAATAGCCTCTCAGAATATTGTCTTTATGCTGTTTGATATGCACGACATTTTCAGGTGTAATGATAAAGTTATCACTAAACGGATTGATGGCTATACCTGCTTTTCCCGATGTAATGGAAGCCATATCATCAAAAGACAGAATGAAAGTATTGATATGCATATTTTTATATGTTTCGTTTTTTCCTATTTCATTCCAATCAGTATATACCGGCAGATAGTTTATTTGATTCTGATCCTGCAGCATGACAAAAGAGATCTGTGTATCTTTTTTGAATACTGCTGTATGATCCTCATTATGCTCAACATCATTTTCATCCATACGTACTATAGCAAGAAGACAGGCATGCATTGCCAGTTCTTCAGCAATCTTCTCCTGCAATTCCATGCACTTGGATGGATCTGCATTGCTGAATTCTTTTAACAATGTACTTAATTTCGGATTTTCTACCGGTTTATTTACATCAATGTTCATAGATTGCCTCACATCTATATTATAGAATGATTTACACATGATAAACAGTCACTGACAGGCATAATTTTTGTATTGTGTTTTTGCGATAATCAATATGGAAGAAAGGGGAAGGTTTATGGAACATGTAAAAGCGGTTAATGCCATCAACAAACTCCGAATGAAACCGATTCTTACAGAAGAGGAGGAATTTATCTATATCGAGTCCTTAATGTACATGATCGAAGAAACAAAAGATACAGATTACATGGTAGAGCTTGGCGGATATTACTATGAAAAGAAGATCTTCGATAAAGCATTAAAGTATTATGAGATGGCGGATACATATGGTGATACATGGGCTGCAGAAGGATTGGGATATATCTGGTATTATGGCAGAACCGGAGAAACGGATTATGAAAAAGCCTTTCACTATTACAGTAAAGCAGCAGACAGGGGATATCTGAAATCATGCATAAAGTTAGCAGACATGTATAAAAACGGATACTATGTCAAAAAGGATTATGGTATGTATTGTCATATCATTGAAGAAGCTTACAAAACTGTAAAAGATGCAGAAAATCTGAATGAACCATATCCGGAAATCTGTACAAGACTTGCCGGAATCCGAAAAAAACAGAACAGATATGAAGAAGCCATATCTTTGTATCATGATGCCAAAATGTTTTTGCAACAGCGTATCTGTTATACACATTTCTTCGGCGATTTAAATATCATGAAATGGTTAATTGAAGATCTGTATTCCATGATTCCTTTTGATCCGTTGGGATTTGATTTTTACGATCTGTATTATCTGTTAAAAAAACCGGTCACTGTACGTTTCAGATACAAAGGCGATGTCTATACCGTCGAAGCCGTAGAAACAGAAGAAGGAATTGCCATTCATTTTGATAATCAGTGGTACAGAAACGTGGATGATTTTATGTATAAAGCTTATATCAAAGGTGATAAATTACATGGCTTATACAGGCAGATGTATGGATTTGAGGCGGTCAGATGAAAAGGATGACAGTATCCTCCGCCATGAAGATCATCCATTTCTATTCTGATCAGAGGGATTATACGGAAGATGAAGCAGCAGAATATATCGAGGCGATGGAATACATGCGGGAACATGATACATATGCTAAGAATATATGGATATTCAATCTTGCACATTTTTACGATCAGATCGGCAAATATGATCTTGCGATCAAATATTACAATATATGCATTGCGGATAATCCTGTAGGCTATATTGGTTTGGGTGATACATACAAACATATGAAGGAGTATGATCAATCCTATGCCTGTTATGTAAAAGCGAAAGAACATGGCTTTCATAAAGCGATAGAAAGAATGGATAAACTGGCGAAGGAACAGGAGAAATACCATGGAAATCATTAAAACAAAAGATTCCCGCATGACGGATTATGAAAACATCCTGATGAGAAAAGATGCCTTGATGAAGGAGGGGGAACAATACTATCTGGAGTATATCCGTCGTTTTGGAGATTTAATCAATGATGTCTTTAAAATGAAAATTGAATGCATTGCCAAAAAGAAGAAGATATCCTATTGTCAGGCAAGGGCAAACAAAGGCTTGCCGATCCATGAGGATGAAATGAACCGGTATATTGATTCCACTATGGCAGAATATTATGATCAGCTGGAAACCATGTTAGCGAATGCCTCTGCTGCTAAAGAAGGAAAAACGGTTTCCTATGCAGATGTCTTGAAAATCAAGGAGATTTACAGATACCTTGTGAAACTGATTCATCCGGATGTTCGTCTGGATCTTGCAGATGATCAGTACATGAAAAAAATATGGGTACAAATTGTATCTGCCTATAACTTCAACAGACTGGATGATCTGGAAGAATTGAAATTTAAAGTGGAATCCTATCTGCAGAATATTGGGGATCAGAATATTGAAATCATCATTTCCGATCTTGAGGAAAAGATTCAGAAGATACAGGAAGAAATCATGCATATCATGGATTCTCTACCGTATCTGTATCATCTGATCTTAGATAGTGAAACAGAAAGTAACAACCGTAAGAAAGAATTACAAGAAGAGCTGCAAAACTATTCGGAGTATTCCTTACAGCTGGATGAAGTATTGCACGCTTTTCAGATTGAGAGGTATATGTCATGAGCCATGATTTAACAATTCAAAAAGAAGGATTAATTACAATCCTGGATGAAAGAGGTTTAGGGGAAGTCATTAAGCCGTTAGTGACGGAAATCCATCTGTTTGATACATATGTGGCAGGAACATCCCATTTAAAAGATACTGCACCGTTGTATGAAATAAAGACGGGAGATAAATTGACAATGCGAAGGGAAGAAAACCAGTATGATGACAAAGCCATAGTCATCCTTGACGGAAAGGGAAGAAAACTTGGATATGTTCCTGAAAAAGATAACGTTATCTTTTCCAGGTTAATGGATGCAGGCAAGCTTCTTATCGCAAAGGTGAATACAATCAAGGATATGGAATATTTCATGAAGATATCCATATCGATATATTTGGTGGATTATTAAGAGGCATCTATGGATAAGGCTTTCTACAATCGGATCGGACAGATCATCATTACGGAAGATGTACATGGCGATAAACAATACAGAAGTTATTCTCTGACGAAAAGAGAAAATATGTATGATCTTCTGGCGGAACGGTTATTATCACAGGAAAACATTGCATACCTTATGAAAAAAGGAATCACTATTCAGAAGGTTTATGAATCTGCGGAAGAAATACAAAAGATCATAGATGCATTGGACGATGTGCATTATCAGCCGGAATATATACCGGAAATAGAAGATATAGATGATATGTATGTGACAGGGATATATGAATACCTTGGTGATACAAATGAACACTTTACGCATGGCAGGCAGTATTACTGTACGGCTGACTGTGAATATGTCTTTATCCTGATCGGGGAAGATCAAAGGGATTATGATTGTGATAAGAGATACTTCAAAGAAATCTGTACATATCATAATCTGGATCCTGTGTTATATCTGTATCAAAGCGAAAGGGCAGAGTAAATCCTTTTACTTTCATTTATTCACATTGTAAACGGAAAAAAGCTTACTGTTTTGGCTGATTCATCAGTTATACCAGCAAGCTTTTTTTAAAAGGAATGGACTCTTGGTTTTATGCTGTGGTTGAAAACAGACTGCAGATCCAGGCTGCTAATGCAGATACAGCCGGGAATATAATAAAAAGCTTTAACAGCTGGCTTTTAATGTTAAAGCCGTACTTTTTTTCTTTCATCACATTTGCTGCCTCGGGATAATAATACTGAAAGAATTGAAATTTCAACAGCAGGAAGTTATCAATAAGGGTCATGTCACAAATTTTATAAATCGTAAAGATCAGTACAAATCTTAAAAAGAACTGTTCAAAAGTGAAGCCGCTTCTTAATCCATCCCAGATGGCAATCACACCTACGCCAAGGATCAGAAGAACACTCATGATAAAAAGCGTCCATCCGATGATCCTGGCTCCATAGAAGAGCTCCGTTTCTTTTTGTATGATGACTTCTTTAGCTTCCTTAGGAGCAGAAGCAAAGAATTTATTATCCTGAATAAATGCCACACAAGCTAAAAGCATAAGTGCCATCGCTGTACAAAATACGATGGTCAGAAAAATTGTTAAAAGCATATATTGATTCCTTTCCATGTAAGTAATTTGTTTATGGAACAAAATCTATGTTAGCATAAACTAACCAAAAATGCAATGTGTCAGGATCATATGATTTTCGGGCAAAATAAAAGAAAGGCAACGATTGAAGCTGCCTTCCTTTTATGGCTGGGATAGAGAGATTCGAACTCCCGAAGTGACTGGTTCAGAGCCAGTTGCCTTACCGCTTGGCTATATCCCAAGAGCAACATCTATTATAATATAATTCTTCATTGATGCAAGTGTTTTTTCATCTGAATTCGAAAAAATTAATCTGATTTTGATCACGTTTAATATTGATCTTATTTCTCCGTGAAAAAAGTAAGCGGTTTCAATGCAACTTAAATATTTTTGTGGCATAATAGAATTGTTAGCAGGAGATTTAATCATGGAAAAATATCTGACAATTGATATCGGCCGTACAAGACTTCGTTATGGTGTAGTAACGGAAGAACTTGATATTCTTGAAACAGGCAAAGAACATACAACATCAGAAGATAAAATGGGTATCTTTGAACCAATCAAAAATCTGACGGATCGTTTTCGTGATGAGATAGATGGTGTCAGCATTACAATGCCCGGTGTTATTGACCGTGAAAGAGGATTTGCATATTCCGGCGGTATGTACAGATGGGTAAAGGATTTTCCGTATGCAGATGAATTATCCGCATATATCGGAAAACCTGTTGTCATCGCAAATGATGCAAAAGGTGCTGCACTTGCTGAAATGGGTTACGGATCATTGAAGAAAGTCAAGAACGGATTGATGCTGATGATTCTGAATACAGGTATCGGTGGAGCAGTAGTACTCGATGGTCATCTGGTCAATGGTGAACATTTTGCTTCTGCAGAAATGTCTTATATGAGAGGGGACTACAGAAACCGTGACGGATATGATGACATGTTTGCTTTAGCCGTCAGTGTCAACGGCCTGATCAAACTTGTAGAAGAAACAAGCGGATTAAAGAATCTCAACATTCTCAGAATCATGGGCAAACTTCATGAAAAAGATGAGAATGTAAAGAAAGGCGTAGATATCTATTGTGATATGCTTGCCACATTCATCTACAACATTCAATGTGTCATTGATGCTGAAGTATGTGTTATTGCTGGTGATATCATTGACGGATCGTTCATGATCAAGATGATCAAGGAAGCTGTAGACCGTAAATTTGCTGAAGACAGATACGGAAATGTCTTTAAACCGCAAATCAGGGAATCCGTCTTCCACAACAATGCCAGAATGTATGGTGCAGTCTATAATTTCCGTCAGCTGAAAGGCAAGATTTGATGTGGGAGGAATTGCATCAGATCTATCATAAAGAAATTCCTGCTTTTCTCATTCCATACATGATGACACCGCAAATGCAGAGGTTAAAGGATGTTGATATGAATTGCGGCATGCAGTTTACATCTTTTCCAAGATACAGGGATATCAAAGGATATTCCCGTTATGATCACAGTATCGGTGTGGCATGTATTGTCTATCATTTTACAAAGGACAGGAGACAGACATTGGCTGGGTTGTTTCATGATATTGCAACACCAGCCTTTTCACATGTTATAGACTTTGTCAACTACGATTATCTGACACAGGAATCCACGGAGAATATGACAGGCAAAATCATCCGTTCCTCTAAAGAAATCATGTCTCTTCTGAAAAAGGATGGGATTGCTGCTGAAGAAGTTGAAGATTATCATACCTATCCGATTGCTGATAATGATGCACAGCAACTATCCGCTGACAGGCTGGAGTATACATGCGGCAATATCCTGAATTTCTCTTTCGGTACATTGGAAGACATTCAGGCATATTATGATGATCTGATTGTAGATCAATCTTCTAAGGAATTGTGCTTTAGAAGTCTGACACAGGCTGAGACATTTGCCTTGCATGCTTTGTCCTGTGGGAGAATATACAGCAGCAATGAAAACCGGTATGGTATGGAAATGCTTGCTGAAGTCATACGCAAGGCAATGAAATGTAAGATTATTGAAACACAAGATCTCTTTCTTCCTGAAAAGGAAATTATAAGGATTCTTTCACAAAGTGAATTAGAAAGGGATCTGCAGCACTTTATGAATCTTGACAGAGTCATACAGAAACAGGAAGAAGGATCCATCCGTGTCTATGCCAAAAAAAGATACATCGATCCATTGATCATACATAAAAACAGAGTTTCATTCTGTTCAAAAACATTCTATAATGCTTTAGATGCTTTTCTGAAGGAAAGCCAGGAAGTCTATTTGAAAGGTTTGGAATATGGAGAATAAAGTTATAGTCGTTGCCAGCAGGAATGCAGGCAAAATCAGGGAATTCAGGGAAATGCTGGAACCAAAGGGATATACTGTTAAATCACTTGAAGATTTTCCGGATATGCCTGAAATCGAAGAAAACGGTACAACATTTGCGGAAAATGCAGTCGTCAAAGCCAAAGCTGTTACAGATCTGTATGGTATAGATGCTATCTCAGATGATTCCGGACTTGAAATCGATGCTTTTGACAGGATGCCGGGTATCCAAAGTGCAAGATGGCTTGGACATGACACATCCTATACATATAAGAACCAGGTAATCCTGGACCGTATGAAAGGCAATGAAAACCGTACATGCAGATATGTATGTGCCATTGCCGTAACAAGCACAAGACATAAACCGGTTGTTTTTGAAGATACGGTGGAATGTACTATTGCTTATGAACCAAAGGGAGAAAACGGTTTTGGGTATGATCCGATCATGTATTATCCGCCATATGAGAAAACCATGGCAGAAATGACCAAGGATGAAAAAAACGGCATATCTCATAGAGGCAAAGCTGTAAGAAAGCTTGAAGAATGGCTGAATCATGAAAATGCGTAAGATATTGTCAGGAATCTGGGGCTTCTTCTTTCTGACAGCTGTCCTGTTGACCGTTATTGATTTTCTGTGCTTTCTTCGTCCGTTCTATGAATATGAATACAAGCGGGATCAGACAGCTTCTTATATCGGCATGAGCGATGAAGACCTGATGGCTTCCACGAATACATTATTGGATTATCTGCAGGATAAAAGAGATGACATAGTGATAAAAGCTAAAGTCAACGGTTATGAAAGAGAAGTCTTTGATGAGAGAGAAACCCTCCATATGGTGGATGTCAAGAATCTTTATCAGAATGCATTGAAAGCCAGAAACTTCATGCTGATCTTTTCCGTACTTGGCATCATTTTGTCGATGATGAAGGAAAATGGCAACAGAAAAGAAATACTGTGGGAAGCATTCAAATACGGTTTGTTATTGATTGTAATAGTCGTTGTATTTGTATTGGTATATGCATTAATTGACTTCTACAATTTCTGGATGAATTTCCATTATATCTTTTTTGACAATGACCTGTTCCTTTTAGATCCGAATGTTTCCATCATGATCAACATGTTCCCGGAAATCTTCTTCAAGGACATGGTATTATCCATCATCGGTCTGTATGGGCTGTTTGTAGCCATTCTCGGATTCTGCATCAGAAAGGTGGCAAAAGCATGATCAATGTTGTTTTATATGAGCCGGAAATTCCTCAGAATACCGGGAATATCATGCGTACATGCATGGCATTCGGATGCAGATTGCATCTGATTGAACCATTGGGTTTTTACATGGATGAAAAGCATTTACGCAGGGCCGGCATGGATTACACAAAGAAACTGGAGTATTACATCTATCCGGACTGGAATACCTTTCTGGAAAAGAATCATGGTGCATTCTTCTTTTCCACTAGATACGGAAAAAAAGCACCGGATGCGTTTGAATACTCTGAGATAAAAGAAGATATTTATCTTGTCTTCGGAAAAGAAAGTACCGGCATACCGAAAGAAATCCTGAAAGATCATCTGGATACATGTATGCGTATTCCTATGGTGGAAGAGGCAAGAAGCCTGAATTTATCCAATTGTGTTGCGATTGTCGTATATGAAGTTCTAAAACAATTGTCTTATCAGGGACTCAGCAGAACAGAAGTAATCAAGGGAGAAGATTTCCTGGTGCAATGATCATCTGAATAGACAGATTGATAAAGTTATGTTTAAATTTTACAGGAATGGTGATAATCAATGCTGGAATCTATAAGTGATATGATATCGTTTGTTATAACATGTTTGTTTACATTGATCGGATTGTATATCTTTTTTGTGATCAGTGACAAGCATCATGATGAAGTCATGAAAAAGAGGGAAGAAATCTACTATTCCTTCTATGAAAATGTTGATGATGAATATGACGACGATGAAAAATCCACACCGTACTATGAATAAAGGGGGTATTTATGCTACAAGAGGATATTTTATGTAAATCTGCACCGGATCCGATAGGAAACAGTTCACAAGCCATCAAAGTCGGTGATTATATTTTCGTGGCTGCACAGCTGGGAATGGATTGTGTAAACGGAATCATTTCAGATGATATATCTGAACAGACCTGTCAGTGCATGCGGAATATTGATGCTGTTTTAAAAGAGGCAGGCATCAGCCTGGAATACGTCCTGCGTACTACCATGTATCTGACAGATCCTTCTTATTTTGAAACTGCAGACTCTGCATATCAATCCTTTTTCCGTAAACCGTTTCCGGCAAGAAGCATAGCTTATGTCAATGCTCTGCCATATGGTGCAAAGGTACAGATTGAAGCATTTGCGATCGATACAAGGGCTTTGGAAGTCTTATGTGCACAAGAGAAAAAGTGCAACAAGAACGTTTGCAGCATGGATTAAAGAATATGAAAATCCTTCTGATTCAAAGCCATGGCAAAGGATCATCCTGTCTCCTGGAAGATGGTTCGTATACGGTTTATGACAAGAATCCTGTTAAGCTGTTAAACGAACTATGTCTAATGCATGGTTCAACCATTCAGGGAAGAAAAGATGCATATAGTATCCTCATGGACCGTAAGAGAAAAGCACCTGTTTTAATCAGTGAGCAGAATTTCGAGATGTTTTTCCCGGTACTCAGTTCCACTGATCCAAAAGACATGCTCTGGCTCTCTTATGGTGATATATGGATGTACAAACAGATTGAAGACAATCTGACAAAGGTCTACTTCATAAGCGGTTGTGAAGCGGATGTTCCTGTGTCAAGAAGAACCCTGAAGTATCAGATTGATAAATGCAAAGAATATCAGAAATACTTTCTTGAAAAAGAAAAGACAGTTTAATCAAACTGTCTGTTTTTTTTATCGGATGATTTCCATGCCGATTGCTTTCTGGACTTTTGCCAGTTTTGCATCAGCAAGGATAGATGCTTTAGCAGCGCCTTCCTGCAATGTCTTTTCAACAAGGCCGCTTTCAATGATTTCATTATAACGTGTCTGTATTTCTTCGAGTTTTGTACATACTGCATCGGCTACTGCACGTTTGAAGTCTCCGTAACCTTTTCCTTCAAATTCCGCTTCGATATCGCCTAACGGACGATTGTCGGAAAGGGAGGAGAGAATCTGCATCAGATTGGAAATGCCGGGCTGTGTTTCCGGATCAAAATGCACTTTTGCATAACTGTCTGTTACTGCAGACATGACCTTTTTACGAGCTGTCTTTAACGGGTCTAACAGATAGATACATCCTTTGTTTGTTTCATCGGATTTAGACATCTTCTTTGTCGGATCAGAGAGTGACATGATTCTTGCACCGACTTTGGCAATTAACGGTTCCGGTACAACAAACAGATCACCATAGCGGTTATTCATTCTTTCGGCAATGTCTCTTGTTAATTCAACATGCTGTTTCTGATCTTCACCTACAGGAACATAATCCGCATCATAAAGAAGAATATCAGCAGCCATTAATGCAGGATATGTATACAATCCGCCGGAGAGATTCTTTTCGCCTTTTGACTGTTTGTCCTTGAATTGTGTCATACGGTTTAATTCACCCATATATGTATGACAGCAGCAGATGTAGCCAAGCTGTGCATGAGCTCTGACATCTGTCTGTAAGAATATGGTTGCTTTAGACGGATCAAGACCACATGCAAGATACAGTGCAACACAATCTCTTAAATTTTTATGCAGTTCTTCAGGATCCTGAGGAACGGTGATGCAATGCAGATTGGCAATAAATGCATACATCTCATATTCATCCTGATATTCCACAAAATGACGTAATGCCCCTATGTAATTTCCTAAATGCAGCTGGCCGGTAGGCTTGATTCCCGATAACATTCTTTTCATAAATAACCTCCAATAAACAAAAAACCCATCAGATTATGACGGGACGCAATGGGTTATTACGCGGTACCACCCGACTTATCCATTTGATGGATCACTCTGCGGGGATAACGGGCACCTCCGTGATTATCCAATGCTCCCAAGCTCCAAAACATCAATATTACTGTCAGGCTCTCACCAACCGCCGATTCTCTTTTACAGTTTCATTGAATATGCACTTGTTCTCAGCACCATCTATTTAATCATAAAATCAAGAGGAAGCTGAAGCAGGGGAAATGTATAAGATGTCAGATGATTATTTTGATTTCTGTCATCATTGATCCAATGGGTTCTCAATTTCGTTACGATCGTGTTTTTTATAAGCGTTATTTTTTTATCGTATACATTTTTGCATATACTGTATAGCTTCCTGAAACAAAAATCCTTGCAACAAAAACCATGTAGGCATATTATATAAAAAACTGTTATTTTTTATATGAGAAGGAGTTCATATGATCGTTGTATATACATCACCCGGTTGTGCCAGCTGTCGTAAAGTGAAGCAATGGCTGA
>JAFYCG010000366.1 GCA_017539825.1 Solobacterium sp.
AACCAGCTACAACATGCTGCCGGCAGTCAGGGATCTGGATGTTCCGGTTGTCCTTGTCAATGTACAGAAGCTGAAAGCACCGGATTATGCAAATACCGATACACCTAAGTGGCTCGGTGAACTGTATGCCTGCGGTGCTGTAGGGGAAATGGTTGCGGATTTGGAAAGAGCAGGCAAGAGACATGCTGTCATTACCGGTGTTGTGGAAGGCGGCGACCCATATGTCGCAAAGGAAATCGATGAGTGGTGCAGAGCTGCTCAGGTCAGAAGAAGATTTCGTGATACCAATCTTGCACAGATCGGCAGACCCTATCCGGGTATGATGGATCTCTACATCGATGAGACAAATCTCTACCACAGAATGTGGGTGTACACAAAGCAGTTTGACTGGGAAAAGATGTGGGCAATTGCCGATGATATTACGGATGAAGATGCAATCCGTGCCAAGGCAGAAGATATTCTCGATACTTTTGAGATCGAAGGCGGAGCAACTGTTGAAACCGTTTGGGATATGGCGAAATATGTTGTTGCCTTCGAGAAGTGGGTCAAAGACGAACAGCTCGGATTTGTGGCAAGCCATTATGACGGCTTCTCACAGGGTGTTGCGGGCAAACTCGACAGTATGCTCATTCCGGCATTCTCCATGCTGATCAAACAGGGTACTGCATGTGCTGTTGAAGGAGATATTAAAGTAGCTATGGCTATGTCAATCCTCAAGACGATTTCCGGAACAGGACAACTGTCTGAGATGTATTCCATCGATTTCCCGGAAGACATCTGTATTATCGGTCATTCCGGAAGCGGTGATGCGGCAATCTCCCAGGCACACAAGCCGACAATGAAGATTGTTCCGGTATTCCATGGTAAGACCGGCGGTGGTTATTTAACACAGTTCTATCCTCCGACAGGTGCAGTAACCTATCTTGGTATCACCCAGGACAGAGACGGACATTTCAAATTCGTCGTTGCTGAAGGTGAGAATCAGGAAGGCCCGATCTTCATGTTCGGAGATACCAACATGCGTACGAAGTTCTCGATCAGCGCAAGAGAATTTGTCAACAGATGGTCTGAAGCAGGTCCTACACATCACATGGCAGCAGCTGTCGGAAGACATATCGATACAATCCTCAAAGTTGCTAAGATTTTCAACGTACCGGTTGATATCATCTGCAGATAAACAATCAATCAAAGAGAGCAGATTTCTGCTGAATAAAACAGAAGCTGTAAAAAACCTGAAGTCAAAAAGACATTTGACGAAAGGAAGAGATACAGCTTCTTTTATTATGAAAACAATGAAAATTGCAGAAATGTCTGTTCAGTTGCCGATCTGATTCTGTTGATCAAATCAATGGAATATAATATGCATACGATCTAATATAATTGGACGGAGGTGAAATACCAGCCATGAAAACAGCATTGTCAAAAAGAGATGAAAAATATCTGAACAGCAGCCTGAATGACACGATGTGGAAAGTCATTCTCATGATCGGAACACCATTGGCTCTTTACCAAGGTCTTCAACAGATATTTTCCATCCTGGATACAATGATGGCAGCTCATATCAGCAAGGAATCGGTATCTGCAGTTGCTTATCTGTCACAGCTGAATCATCTTCTATCCGCTGTTGGCGGCGGCCTTGCGGTAGGAGCAGGTATCCAGATTTCCCGGGCATTCGGCGAAGGAAAAAATGGCCTGGTGCAGAAAAGAGTGTCCAGTCTGTATGCGATTAGTTTTACGGTAGGCATGGGCATGCTGGCAATCATTCTTCCGTTTACCAATCAGTTTCTGAAACTTGCAGGTACACCGGCGACATTGATTGCGGTAGGCTCAAGATACTTTATTGTCCAATTGTTCACGATGGTTGTTACCTTCCTGAATAACGTCTATATAGCTGTTGAACGGGCAAGGGGTAATGCCGGAAGAATCTTTAGGCTGAACCTGATTGTCATCGTCTTGAAACTGAGCCTGACTGCCTTGTTTGTTTATGTACTCAATGGAGATCTCGTCATGATCGGGCTCGCCAGCCTGCTCTCACAGCTGTCACTGTTTGTGTTTGCTATGAAAAACAGCTTTTTCTCTGACGGTGTATTCAGTTTCTCCTTCAGATCCATCACCATGAACAGGGAGGTTACCGGTCCGATGATCGCGCGTTCCTGGCCTGTTATAACAGAAAAAGCACTGTTCTCTTTCGGAAAGACCATCGTCAATTCCATGTGCACCCTTTATGGAGATACAATGGTAGGTGCAATGGGCGTCTCCAACAACCTCGGCGGTATTACCACAAATCCGCAGAACGGATACCAGGAAGGGGCAGCTTCCGTGATCAGCCAGAACCTGGGAGCTAAAAAATACAAACGTGTTCTGGAAGCGTTTCATGCCGTGTTGATTATCAATATGATCCTTGGTGCAGTCATATCTTCCCTGGAATTATGGCAATTGGATGCCCTGGCAGGCTTGTTTGATTCAGGCAGTATTGAATTCCATAATATGATCATGACAGTTTATCGCTTTGAGGCGTTAGGTGCTGTACCGTTGGGAATCAATGCTTCTGTTATGGCATTGCTGTATGGACTGGGTGAGACAAAGCTGACTTTGGTTATCAATCTGGCCCGTGTATTTGTATTCCGTATTCCCGTATTCTGGTTCCTGCAGAACTTCACCAGTTTTAAAGAAGCTAGTGTCGGCATAGTCATGATGGTAAGCAACATCTCCGTTGCGGTATTGTCTTCCTGCATTGCGGTATACGTGATCCGCGAATTCAAAAAGAAGTATGGGATTTGATGTTTATTGCATCAAACAACGGCAGATTCAGAATGACACTGCATAAAAGGAATGTCCGGATATCGCAAGTGATCAGACAATAAGGCTGCCAATACATAAACCATGCACAGAGAAATCTGCCTTGTGCATGGTTTTTATATTGCCTTTAGTGAAGTGAAATGCATTCCTTGAGAATAACGCTAAAAGTTGGCATTTGTCACTTCCACTTTTTCTTTTTTTATATTATGCAGGGGTTTCAATAATCAAGAAGGATACCAGGACTACGGTATTTTTGGTGTTTGAAAGAATGATTAATCAATATTTGGAGGAAGAAAGTCTAAAATGATCAACAACACAGTCTAAACTAGACGCAAAAATGCGCAATTGCCCGTCAATCATTGATTCTTTTGTTTTTAATAGCTAAGATATTTATGCAGAGAGGGAATACTTACTCTGCTTAAGGAAATCAGGAGTATCAGAAAGGAAAAGCTGTAAAGCCGATTCGGCAAACGGGAGGTGACGGTCATGAAACAGACAGTTAAATTATCATATAGATTCAGAAAGAACATGGTAAAAGCCTTTGCGGGATTAACAGCTTTTTCGACAACGTATGCATTAATCCTCCCGGCTATCACAATAGATCAGGAAACAGCAGAAGAGGATCCGGGCATTGTTTTTACAGAAGAAGAAAATGTCAATGCATTAGACACATATACAGAAATCGAAACACCGGAAGAAACTATTGAAGAAACAATCGTTGAAACCGTACAGGAAGAGACAGTTTCATCCGAGCCATCTGTTGAACAGGAATCTCAGGAAGAGATCGTTTCCGAACCACAGACAACAGAAGAATATTCAGAACAGAATGAAATTGAAGAGACACCTCTTCAGTATGTTGCCAATACATTGGAATACGAATCAAAGGATGACTACAAGGTCGTTGTTAAATATGATGAATCCCTCGGATTGACAGAGAATGCTGCACTGGAAGTTAAAGAAATTGTCAAGGAAGACAATTACATCAACTGCCTCGAAGCTTTCAAAAAACAGTATGAGAAAAAAGAAAATGTGTATGAGATCACTTATGCAAGATTCTTCAATGTCAACTTTTTAAACAACGGTGCATATACAGAAGTCACAGGAAAGACAGAAAACACTTTCACATTCGATGAATCATATGAACTTAAAGAAGATGAAGAACTGAAAATCTTCTTTGTTGATACAGATGGTAATTATCAGGAATATGATGAAAAGGAAAACAAAGTATCTTTCAAATATGATGAGGAAAACAAAGTAAAAGAGATTTCCTTTGAGGACAGAGAGGGACTGAACAATTTTGCAATCACTGTCATTCAGAGTGTTGAAGAGAAACAGGAAGCAGAATCAGAAGGATCAATCGAGCCTGAAGAAGAAACTACAGTTGAAGAAACAGAAGAAACAGTTATTGAAGAAACAGTTGTTGAAGAATCAGAAAAAGAAGATTCTGAAATAACAATTGAAACAGAAGAGAATCACTACACAGCAGGAACACTGAGTGAAGAAGGAAAAGACTACAGTGTCACTCTGAGTTACAATGCGGATGCGCAGATCGAAGAAGGATCCACATTATTCGTAAGAGAAATCATTGAAGATTCCAAAACACATAATGAATATCTGGAAGAAGCACAGGAAAAGGTAGAGAACATCTCCTATGCAAGATTCTTCGATATCACCATCCTTGACAAAGAAGGAAATCCATACGAGCCAAAGGCATCTGTGGATGTGAAGATCACCATCAAAGATGCACCTGCAGCAGATGCAGTAAAAGCAGTGCACTTTACAGAAGAACAGACAGAAGTCATTGATACAGAAACAAATGATGAGGAAGTATCCTTTATCGCAGAATCCTTCTCCGTATATGGTGTTGTATACACAGTTGACTTCCATTACGAAGCAAACGGACAGACATATGATTTCAGCATTCCGGGTGGCGGATTTGTCAGCTTTGAACACCTTGTAGAGGTGCTTGGGTTAACTGCAGCAGATGCAGATGAAAATGTTGAAGAAGTAAATGAAGAATCTATCAGCCTGAATGAGACAGAAGTCAGCGAAGCAACAAAGAATTTCGTGGCAGAAGTAGAAAGCATTACATTCTCCAGTCCGGAACTGGCAGATGTCAGCCAGGTATCTGTTGATACTACCATCGGACAGATCAAAGAAAGCAGAGGACTGGAAGTCGAGTATGCTGCTGATCTATCAGAAGAACAGATCGCTGAGATCAATGAGAATACAGTCAGAGAAGGGGACTGGGTATTGATCAGCTTGCAGCCTTTCATCAGTGAAGAAACATTAACAGTCACAATGAAAAACGGCGATGCATTCATGATTCAGGTTACAGATGCACAAATCCGTACACAGTATCTGAGTGATAACGGAGACTTGTATGAAATCACTGTTTATTATGATGAAGAAGCAGGTATTCCTGAAGATGCATCATTGCAGGTCATTCCTTACGAGTACGAGTCTGAAGAATACAGCTCCATCCGTAACATTGTTTTTGAACAATTAGAGACTGAACAGGAAGACAAACTTCTGGCGCTGGATATTTCCATTATCAATGCCGATGGACAGGCTATTGAACCGGAATCTGCCGTTCGTGTAGAAATGGTCATGAAAAACCTGAAAGAAGAGCTGGAAATAGCAGGAGATACTCTGTCTGTATTGCATTTAAATACTTCCTCCGGTGAAGTTGTTGTAGAGACAGTTGCCAATGCCGATGATATGGCTAATATCCGGCTGGATGAAGAAACAGCTACAGCAACCTTTACACTGAACAGCTTCTCTCAGTTTGCGATCAAATATGGGAATTATGTACAAGTCAATGTACATTATGTCGATGTTAACGGAAATGAATTGACAGGAAGTACCAGCGGAGTAACAGCTTCTGCGAATAACAGTATCAATTTAGACGGTTACGCAAGCCGTATGACTAAGCCGGGTTATTCTTACCTTGGCGCACATTACGGGTTGTACAGCGGACTGGCTATCACCAGCCTGAAAGCAACTACTGCACCGACAGCCGGTTCTTTAACGAACAGGGGACAGTCCATTACTTTCTACAATGGCAGTGAAATCGTAGCCAGACAGGAATATGACAACAAGCAAAGACTGGTGGATGTGTATCTGGTATATGCACCATCAACAGGTTACTACATTATGGATACCATCGGTGAAGATGGCTGCCTGACTGTACAAAACGGAACAGATGTCATTGAAACAGGTATTGATCAGAATCTATTTGTACGCTGGTATCGCAGCAGTAACAGTACAACAGACTTTCAGGAAGTAACACAGTCCAAGATCCTGAACGGCAACTACAACCTTCCTGAACTGGGAGGTGCTAAAGTCAACGTATCCATTGATGAAGGAGCAGACAAGTATTACAAAGCAGAAATATATAAAGTCGAAGACAATCAGGAAGTAGTTCTTGCTACAACAGAACCGTATCATGTTCCGTATTACGACGATGTTCGTAACGGCGGTTTTGAAACACCGCAGAATAACGGATCAATCAATAA
>JAFYCG010000367.1 GCA_017539825.1 Solobacterium sp.
ATGCAATTTCTCATGCAGCATGCACCATGGCAATGGATGTCAATGCCAAAGCAATTGTTGCCTGCACAATGTCAGGCAGAATTGCAAAGATGGTATCCAGATTCCGCTCTCCTGTAGACATCATCGGACTGACAACCAATGAGAAGACATGGCGTTCTCTCGCTCTTTCCTGGGCAGTAACACCGAAGATGTGTGAAGTGGTTCCTTCCACTGAGGTACTGTTCTACATGGCAAGAAAAACAGCAGTAGATGCCATGAATCTGAAGCAGGGGGACAAGGTTGTTATCACCGGTGCGGGAACAGCCGGACAGTCCGGAAAGACAAACTTAATTAAAGTCGAGATCATCTAAGTAATGCATACCCGGAGAAATCCGGGTTTTAAAATGGCTGCTGTTCATGCAAAAGATAAAATGGATAATTCTCTTGAAAAGGGATCTTCTTTCACTTTTTGCATTTTCAGCATCAGATACATCATTTTGTTGTTATTGTTTGTAAAGAAAGATCGCAAGCTGATTGGCATTGAACACATCCGGAAACAATGCTATGGTGTGGATGAAACAAAAGAAAAGGTGTTTATTCAAAAAATCTGATAAAAATGAAATTTTAAAAGAATAAATATAGTAGGAGGAAGATTTTTTATGATAGATAAAAGTATTCCAAATACACTACCTATGGCATCGGATGTATTTGAAGAAGCAAAACACTGTATTGATGCCAAAATATTTGCGACTAGCGAAGAGATACTTGCAGAGGTACTGAAGTGGCGTGTTCATGAGTTTCAGGGGATGGATAGGAAGGAGATTGTCTCCTGCATCGAAATAAAAGGCAATCCACAAATGGAGATAGCCTACATAGGGCAGAGTATGACAAACACTATCCGCCAAGAGTCAAGAATCTTCTGTGACATCCGGTTCACGGCATCGATTCCCGGTAAACCGGAGGAAAGGCTGGATATTACCGCAGAGCTTGCGGATCTTTTCAGCGCGGATAGCCCTTTATTTGCAACTGGGATATCTTTCATGGTGAAAAGAGGACCGGGCCAGGAAGTGCAGCACGCATCGCTTGAGCAACAGGCATGCGATGAAATGTCCAATGCATTCTGCATATGTATTGCGTTTAACAACTGTGTGCCGGACATGATCATGAAGGTGCGCACTGCAACGGAAACGATTTATGGAAAGGAACTGCCGTTGGGTTATCTTGGCAAGATGCAATTATTTATTGTATACCTGAAAACTGAAAATACGTCCGGCGGCGAGCTGGCTGAAATGTTGGGGGAATTGTTCAATAACTATCCTTACAGTAAAGGGGAATAAGAGCTCTGTCCAACAGGTATGATTCAACGCATATGAAGAAATAGAAATCCCGCACATTGATTGTTGGATTCCTAGAAAATCAGTGAAATTTTCTGTTTACTTTGGCATGAAAAACTGGTAATATCATTAGGCGAGTGGATAAAACCGCTCCTTGCCAGAAATGGCCGTTTAGTCCAGAAGGAGGTGTACGAAAATGAGGAAGTATGAAGTCATGTACATCATCAATGAATCTGTCGATGAAGAAGCAAGAAAAGCATTGATCGCTGATCTTGAAAAGATCATCACTGATGACAACGGTGTCATCACAAAGACAGATGAATGGGGAATGCGCGAATTCGCATACCGCATTGATGACATGAACAAAGGGTACTACGTCGTTACAAAGTTCGAAGCTGATAACGCAGCTTTAGCAGAGTTTGATCGTCTGATCCATCTCAACCAGAACGTTGTACGTTACATGATCACCCGTGATGAAGCCCCAGTTCGGGAGGCAAAGAAATGATCAACCG
>JAFYCG010000368.1 GCA_017539825.1 Solobacterium sp.
AAGCAGTTGTTCTTTGTTGCCATCCCCGCTGATTCTGTGTATGACTATGGACGGATTCAACCGGGCTATACAGCCGCACACAAGAGCAATATATTCATCCATTTCCAACGGATGATAATGATCGGGATGAATAAGATAATCCCTGCCAAGATCACTGTCTTTCAGGTAATGCAGCAACTGCAGTTTGATGCCTTCAATCTGTTTCTGATTCAAATAGTCTATTGTCTCATAGACCATGGTATCAGTCTCTTGCGGTAAGCCAAGGATGATGTGCACGATGACAGGAAAACCGGCTTTATGCAATCGATCAACACAATCATCAAAAACAGGAAGACTGTAGCCCCTTCTCATCCATACAGCTGTCTTTTCATGGATGGTTTGCAGACCTAGTTCAATCCAGATAAACTTCGGTGTGTATTCTTCACGAAGCTTTACAAGCAGTTCTATGACTTCATCACTCATGCAATCAGGTCTTGTAGCAATGGATATACCCGTGAAAAGATCATTTGATAAAGCTGCCCTGAAGATTCTCTCCAGTTTTTCAATTGGTGCGTAGGTATTGGTGAAGGATTGGAAATAAGCAATAAAGCCATCATCACTATCCTGATGATTGAAAATAAGATCCTTCCTTTGCAATGTTTCACCATCAAAAGGTATCGCAAAGTCTCCTGATCCTGAAGCACTGCAGAAGATACATCCGCTTTTGCCGCATGTACCGTCCCTGTTGGGACAGGTCATGTGCGCATTCAAAGAAACTTTATATAAGCGTCTGTAAAATGAATTTTTCAGATATCGGGAAAAAGAGAGGTATCTATCCATCAGAACCCCTCTTCCTCGATTTCACTCAAAGCATCCAGAACACCTTCCATGGTACTGATCGCCTCACGTACCTGTGTTTTGGCATCATTGATTCTTCCCTGCACTACCATATCCATGATGAAACTGTCAAGGAAGGTATCTGCAAAACTCAATAAGCCGTCCACATTCAGATCAACGGCGATATAGTCAATCTGATCTTTCAAAAAATAAGAAACTTCCTGTATATGCTGCTTGGCAAGTAAAATCTCCTCATTTGCCTGGCTCATTTTGGAATGTTTTGCGGCGGAAGCAATCAGTTTTCCTCCCAGCATATCAAAAATACCCCAGTTACCTGCACTGTTTAAAAAGTTTTCAGCATTTGTCAGATGATATAATGCTTCGTTTGCGGAATTGACCGCATGTTCAATATTGGATTGTGTCAGCATGTATTCAGTTTACCCCATTTATGCATTTTGTCAAAGATTCATTTATGATATAGTAATCAAAAGAAAAGAGGCCTTTATGAAAAAAGTTGAAATTGATGATTTTGCGAAAATCAGAAAACTATCTGATCTCAACCTTTCTCCTTCTTCCAAAAAAGCAGCATTTGTGGTTACGGAAGGAGATATAGACAAAAACGGCTATAATACGGATATCTATATATATGATCCTTCCCATAAGCCGGCTTTGTTCCGGCTGACAAGTTCCAAAAATGCCAGAAATCCTGTTTTTCTCGATGAAGAAACGGTTTTGTTTGTCTCAAACAGGGAGAAGAAGGATTCTGTACTTCCCGAAACGGTTTATCAGAAAATCTCCCTGCAAGGTGGTGAAGCAACGGAAGCATTCAGGCTTTCGATGCCCGCTTCCTCATTGAAACCGTTAGGAAATGACAAATACCTTTTTGCGGGAATACACGATCTTTCCCTTCCTGAAGATGAGGAAGAAGCTAAGAAATATATTGAAGAAAACAAGGATTACGAAGTTTTTGATGAACTTCCGTTCTGGTTTAACGGTGCGGGAATTATCAATAAAAAGCGTACCGGATTATACCTGTATGATGATGTTTTGAATAAGACATCCCATATTACAGACAAATGTTTTGACATGGATGGTTTCTCCATGGATCTTGATCTTGAAAAAGTTGTTTTCTGGGGAAGCCGGTTTGAAAGCCTGAATACTCAGAAATCCAATCTCTATATTCTGAACATGGAAACACTGCATATGGATGAAGTTGATCTCCGTCAGGAATACAATGT
>JAFYCG010000369.1 GCA_017539825.1 Solobacterium sp.
CCTCGAAATATACTACTTTTCCGGCATCCTCGAGCGCCTTGAACCAGTCGTCCTGCGGCTTGTTCTCGTCCTTGCCCCAGTAGAACTTTGTGATCTCGCTCTCTGCCCAGTAAGGCATGTTGTTGTAATGGTCGCCATGTGCGTGAGTGATGTAGATGCTCAGTTTCCTGTCGCCGACCATGTCCTCCACCAGCTTGTGCAGTGTTTCGCCGCCCCTGAAGTCGACATCGATCAGGAATGCCTCGCTGTCATCCATGAACAGCACAGGGTTCTGCAGGTCTGTATCGTTCAGCACGTACATGCCTGCATACTTCTCGGTCATGTCTACTGCGAAGAAGTTCGCATACTTGTCGTTGAGCTTCTGGTTCTCCATGTAGCCGCCCTTTTCGCCGGTCACCTTGTCGATGATGGAGTCGCCTGCAAGGTCATAGCCCCAGTAGCCGTTTGTCTGCACGTGGAATGCAAGCTTCGCTGTCTTGTTCTCTGCGATGTAGTTGCTGCCTTCCTTCGTGAAATCGTATTTAATCACAAGGCTTCTGTCAAAGCTGTTCAGCTTGTCCAGCAGCTCGTCCAGGTCGTCAACGTATGCCTTGTCTACGACTGTGTCTCCGCAATGGATCTTCTCGACTTCCGTGCCTTCCAGTGCTTTTTTCAGCTGTTTGACATGGGATGTCAGCTCCATCACGTTGTAGTAGGAGTAACCTGTCACATAATTATTATCTCCAAGCTCCAGCTTGCCCGGCTCGCCGATGTCGAGGTCTGTGTAAGCATCTTTGCCGGCTACTTTCACGGTTGTGTCTTCTACCTTGATGATCTCTTTCACAGCCTCCGGTACTCCTGCAAGTTCCATACCCTCGGCACCGGTGACGGTGATTTCATCTTCTGCCTCAAGCTCTGTCCATGCATATTTTGTCAGGAAGTTTGTCAGAGAGTATCTCCACATACCCCAGTCATGAGCACCTGGCAACTCATCATAAATATAATCTACGCCATCTGCTTCAAGCTGATTGTAAGCACCTTGTGACAGACTTCTGACATAGTCTACTGTACCCAGTGTTTCATAAATAACCTTCTTATTTAATATTTCCGCATCAAATTTTGTATTATCTTCAACACCTGCAGAGAATGGAGCATAGTATCCAAATGCTTCCGGATGCTTGCTCATAATTGTATGAATGGAGACACCGTTTGCAGATAATCCTGCAATTGCTCTGTCCTCCGGTTTTGTTGATACACTGTATTGACTTTCGATAAACGGAATTGTTGATTCTACAATATTATCTCCTCCGGCTTCATATCCGGTTTTCCCTTCCGGTATATGGTAGAATCCGCTCATAATATTTGTTACAACAACTACACATTCTTCGGTTAAACCTTCTGCAATCAAATTATCCATAATATTCGGAAGGCTTCCGATTGAAGGCCATTCAAATGTGCTGCCGTTCATGTACAGCGTTTTATATGTTTTGGATGTATTATAGCCATATGGCAGATAAACAAATATCGGATCTTCTGTTTCGAATGATGTTGTATATGTGACATACTGGAATGTTCCTTTTTTGGCATCTGATCTCGGATAAATATATTGCTGGCCTTCCAGACAGTCTTCCGGACCGCCGACATAGATCAGGCTCCATCCGCAATTCTGGCCGGTTGCTTCATATGCATACGGCATATTTGTCGGATCCAGAGTTTTAGTTGCTGCCTCTTCTCCGTTTTTATATACATTATATGCATAACTGTATTCTGTAGCAGGTAATGGCAATGTGACTGTCCAGATATTATCTTTGACATTCTCCATGTCATATTCCATGTTCTTCATTGACAAAACATCAAAACCCGCATTTGTCATCCCTTTTTTATATTCATATGCAGATGATGTCTTTGCTTCTTCATTCTTCCCTGCTTTATAAGCCTCAACACTTGCGGCATCGTAGAACTGAAAGGTTCCTGCCAAAGTCACTTTTTCGGTTCCTTCCGGAGCTTCGAATGTGAATGTTGCCTGATATTCAGCATCTGTTTCAGGATAGTCTTTGTTTTCAGTAATTACAACACCGGGTTCATATGATGTTGTATCTTCGGCAAACTCTTCAACAACTGTTTCTTCAGTTACGGTTTCCTGAATCTCAGCTTCGGTTTCCTCTGCCGGCTCTTCTTCTTCGATTTCTTTAGTTTCTCCGAAGACTTCTTCAACTTCTTTTGAAACTTCCTCCTCGATTTCTTTAGTTTCTTCAAAAGCTTCCTCAGCCTCTTCTGAAACTTCTTCCACAGTCGTTTCGAATTCTTCTGTAGTTTCCCGGATTACATCCGGTTCTTCAATCGGTTCTTCTTCAGCATGGATCGCTGTCAAACCATTGGATAAAAACATCATGACGGATAATAATCCTGTTCCTAATCTTTTAGGCCATTTCATATAGAATTTCCTCCTATTTATTACATTAATGAACATGAAAGCGCTTTACAATGTCACGTTATTTCATTTTTTCTCAAAATATAAACAAATGAACGAATTGTTATTTTTTGCCATTTTTTGGCAAAAATGTCATATTTTGGTATACAATAAATATGAGGTTTCTTATGTATATCATTGAAAGACTGATCCATATGCAGAATACTTCTGACATGGATTCATCGGATTATATTCTTTCGTCATATTTTCTGAATCGGAAAAACGGTTTTTCTTCCAGAACAACTCTTGCAGAGGTGGAAAAAAGCACTTTTGTTTCCAAATCCACTATCAATCGATTCTGTAAAGATTGCGGATCGTCAAATATAAAAAGCTTTTGTACAGCTTTAACTGCGGAAATGGAAGAATCAAGACTGGCATTACATCGTCCGATGGCAGATTATGAGAATGCAAAAGATTATATTGCCTATTATAAATCCAAAAAGGTGCACAGGATGATTAACACTCTTGTCAAAGACATGAAAGATGCTGAACGCATCTTTCTCTATGGAAATGCTGAAGATATACGCTATCTCATATCGTCTATGCACGCATGTATGATGCTGGGAAAACAGGCCATTTCTCTGGGTGACTGGTCGTTATCCCAAATCCGGAAGAAATTTCAATCCGCAACACCATCCGATTTGTTTCTTTTAATTGATACAAACTATACATTTCCTATGCTGAAGCTCAAAATGGAATTGCAGGAAGAAGTGATTCAGTATGCAGAGCTATCAGTATTACCATGTAAAAAATACTTTCTGGGCAAGCGGACACTTGATAATGAAGAGGATATTACTGTCTTTCCGCTTCCGCCTGTAAAGGATAATGATTATCGTGTTGCTTTAACTGTTCTGGACGAATTAATCAGGGAAAGGGTTCTTGTATGAATACAATTATTGCTATTTTGTGTATTATTATTAACAGTTCCTTTACCAAGGATACAAACTATCGTATTGCTTTATTCATCATTGAGCACCTTTATGAAGTACCGTCTATATCTATGAATGAAATAGCTGAAAGATGTTTTACCTCGGTTTCAACAGTCAAGAAATTTCTGAAAACAATCGGACATAACAGCTATTCAACTTTCAAGTTTCAAGTTGAAAACAGCATATCCGTGCGCACAAAACAGATGCAGCAGCGCCATCAAAATATGAATTCCGATTATGCACTCCGGATGATACAAACAATCTATCCCGATCTGGATAAAGATACTCTGCTGAATACGATCCACGCAATAAACAGGGAAATACAACAGTGTGACAGAGTTGTTATTCTCGGAGCATCCTATCCGAATGCACTTGCGGTAAACTACCAGGAAGATATGATCGTAATGAAGAAAACCGTCATTATTGAGCCTGTCATACCAAGAATTTTGAATGATCTCCAGAATATTCGTGAGAATGACTTTATTATTCTCACAACCATATCCGGTTCATTCTTTGACATTTATCCGATGCGGAAGCATGAACTCCAGAAGTTTAAGCACCTGGCAATTATTACCCAGGAAAACACCGACTTAAACAGTTTTGCATCAGCTATACCTGTCCGGCTTCCTGTTTCTAAAGATAATGAGAAATATAACTACTTTCTGATGAGTATATATACTCTATTAAAAGAAGACTATTATCAGATGAGCATACAGAATTGAAAAGACCAGGTCATTGACCTGATCTTTTTTCATGATTTCTTTTTATTGTTTTCCGTATGTCCTCCACAGGAAGGTTACTGTTGCACCTCTTGTGCAGTCTCCGCCCGGATTGAATGTCGTTGCTGATGTTCCTGTCGTGATCTCGTTTTCAAATGCCCACAATACTGCATCTGAATAGCTCAATCCTGCAGCTACATCCGTAAACGGATTGACTGTTGTCTTTGGTGCAGGCTTGTTGTTAGCTCTCCACAGGAACGTGACTGCCTGTGCTCTTGTCACTTTCTTGCCCGGATCAAATGTTGTCTCAGATGTTCCGGTTGTGATCTTGTTCTCTACTGCCCAGAGCACTGCCTTGTAGTAGCTCAGCTCTTTGTTCTGTACATCCTCGAACGGGCTTTCTGTCAGAGTCGGCTCTGGCTTGCCCTGCTGTCTCCACAGGAATGTAACGAACTGTGCACGTGTACATGTAGCGAATGGTGAGAACAGAGGCGGTTCTTCGCTTGTTCCTGTTGTAATACCATTCTCGTATGCCCAGTATACTGGCTCATAGAAGGACTTTTCAGGATCCTGTACATCATCGAAGAGGAATGCAGATTCCAAAACGATCTTCATATCTCCGTTTAAGGCAACACCGAACAATCCTCCTGCACCCGGTTCTTCACCTTCCTGTACATCAATTACAGCACTGTCTGCTTCTTTATCTCCGACATAAGCTGTGACTTTCAGTTTCTGATCTGTAGGATTCAGAACCTGTACATAAATCAGTTCCCCTTTTACAAGTTCATCCCCGGATTTGATATCTGTCGGAACAGGTCCTTCTGCAGTCATGACAATGTATCTGACATTCAGCATGATATTTTCATCTGTTGTCCGGTTGTCAATTGTGACGGTGTTCTTGATAACAGGGACTTCAATCTCTACCGGATAATCAATGACCTTGTCTGTTGTGATATATCTGATATTCTTGATCTTCTTTCCTGCAATGTCATTGTCAGCCTGGTTCCAGCCGATTTCTGTTGCTCTCCAAATGTTCTTAACATGTCTTAATGCATATTTCTGATCATCTTCTGTCGTAACAATGATGCCGGATACTTTATCTCCCTGTTTTACGCCTTCCGGCAATGTCAGACTGATTTCCACATCGGCATGTCTGGCATTCAGTTTCACTTCTCCTGTTGCTTCAGGAACAGAGGATGCTCTTGCACTGACAGCTGTGAAAGATCCGTCTTCATTCATTGTCTTGTAGACAGCCGGTTTTTCAGAAAGGATATAATATGCATAGCTTGGTGCTTCAAACAAGGCTTCTTTTCCTTTGTATTCAGTTGTTGTTTCCTTGCCTCTGTTTGTCACAGTGATGGTAATGGAATCTTCATCCGTAATCTGTTTGTAATCTTTCAAAGCGCTCAGATCTTTGACAAATACAGGATAGGTGATGCCTGTGATATCGGAACCATCGGCATTGACATGATAGGATCCACCTGCCAATGTGCCTGTTCTTGGCTTGTTCAATGTTGCGGAAGATACCGCATCAACATCTTCATCTCCTTCAGCTGCGTAGAACTTGTCATATGGAATGTTCATCAGAACATAGGCACTGTTTGGTACTTCAATCTCTACCGGATAATCGATGACTTTGTCCTGTGTGATATAGCGGATATTTGTGATCTTCTTTCCACCAAGATCAAGTTCATTCAGGTTCCAGCCGATTTCTGTTGCTCTCCAGACATTTGCGATATGTCTTAATCCATATTTCTTTCCTTCACTGTCTGTCAGAATAACACCGGATACTGATGCACCCTGTGCAATGCCCTCTGTACCTGTAAGCTTGATTTCAACATCTGCATGTCTTGCACCTGCTGTAAGGCTACCGGTTACACCGTCAACCTTTTGTGCTTCTTTGGATACAGCTGTAAAAGAAATACCTTCTTCCGTACTGTTCAATACTTTGAAGCTTTCCGGATTTTCATTTAATACATAATAAGAATAGCTAGGTGCTTCAAACAAGGCTTCTTTTCCTTTGTATTCAGTTGTTGTTTCCTGGCCCCTGTTTGTCACAGTGATTGTCACAGAGTCTTCGTCTTTTATTTCTTTATAGTCCTTTAACAGGCTTTCATCTTCCACATATACCGGATAAATCACACCTGTGATATCGGAACCATCCGCATTGACATGATAGGAGCCACCTGCCAATGTGCCTGTTCTTGGCTTATTCAATGTTGCGGAAGATACCGCATCAACATCCTTGTCTCCTTCAGCTTCATAGAACTTGTCATATGGAATGTTCATCAGAACATATTTCCCTGTTTCCGGTGCATAATCCAGGACAATAGACAAATCACCTTTCAGTTCGATTCCGAATAATCCGCCTGCACCCGGTTCCTCACCTTCCTGTACATCAATGATTGCACTGTCAACTTCTTCTTCACCAATAGCAGCAGTGACTTTTAATTTCTTATCTGTAGGATTCAGAACCTGTACAAAGATGGATTCTCCTTCATTCAGTTCATCCTTATCTTTGATATCTACAGGTTCCGGTCCTTCCTCAGTCATCATGACATATCTGACATTGAAGATGGCATCTTCAGAAACCTTGTTTTCAATGCTTACGCTATGTTTTCTGATTTCTTCAAAGACAAAATATACATCCTCTGTTACATTAACCGTAATTTCTTTTTCACCTGTTGATTTATCCAGTGTAAACTGTTCAACTGTCTGCTGTCCGACCTTTACGGTTACATTGACATCCTTATCATTTCTGTAGATAGTAAAATCTGTTTCACCTTCAGGCAAAGCAGCACCTTCATGGAAATCATTCCATCCGATATATACCCACCCTAAAGTGTCATCATTGATATGCAGTAAAGGCTGATTTTCTATTTCTGCCACTTCTGTGGTGACCTTGACATCTCCTTCTACCGTAAAAGTAATAAATTCAACATCTGCATCTGAAGTGATAATCGGGTATGTCGCATCTTTAATTACCTGTCCCTTGTGCTCCACAACAAGATGTACCGGAGTCACATAGTTGTATACATAGATTTCAACTTTAGATCCGATTTCCACTTCCGTTCCGCTGACAAAATCATCCATGTCTTCAGATTCAGGGTCATATACATGTATTGCATTGACGGCGCTGGATGTATTTGCCTCTTTCGCCTTGTCATCGATGGTGATGATTGCTGTGGTTGCAGGTTCTTCCTCTGCAGGCTCCCCAATGTCAATTGTTACATCATTGCTTACATCTACAGTAAAGCTAACACCGTCATCATCCAGTGTATATTTGCCAATCTCTTTATTGTCCATGGTAACAGTAATCGATGCACCGATTGCCATTCCAAAAGAATCTTCAATTAAGAATTGTGTTGTACCGGATGCAAGTTCTGCACCATCCTGTACAATATCCTGTTCTTCGCCTGCTTCCACAACGACATAATCTGCATAGTCACCTGTTAATGATAGTTTATATGCAGTTGTTTCTTCCTGCTTCTGTTCATTTCCTTCTTCCGCAAAGACAGGTGCATAAGAAACAGGCATCGTCATTGTCATTGCCAGTAAAGCAGCTAAAATATTCTTTACTTTTTTCATTATTTCCTCCATTTATCCAAGCATCCTTTCAGGATGAAGAAAGATCCGGTTCTTTGTTTTCACCCCGCTTTCCAAAACAGGATCTTTGAAAAAACACACAGTTAGTTTATCATAACTAACTGTGTGTTTCCATTATTTACCTGAATGTTAGTTTTTTATTTTTAGTCTTCTTCAATCATGTTTTCCGCAATATTTCTGTATTCTTCCGCCCTAACAGAATCCCCGTTATTTTCATAGATATCCGCAAGTTTTTCGGCAGCAGGCTTATATCTTTGCTTGACACCTCTTTCATAATAGAAGATAGCTTTTGAAATATCCTTATTGACATGATTTCCAAGGAAATAATCATCTCCCAGTTCTGTGGAAGCAATACCGTTTCCTTTTTCAGAAGCTTTGTCCATCCAGTGGATTCCTTCATCAATATCCTTTTCCGTTCCTGTTGCATTCAGATAGCACATGCCTGTATTAGCCATGGCAGATAAAGATCCTTTATTTGCAGAATCCAGATAATATGTAAAAGCTTTATTTGCATCTTTCTCAGTACCGATGCCGTTTTCATACATGACACCGACTCTGTTACCTGCTTCTGCATCACCGTGCTCATACGCCTTCAGGTACCAGGAAAAAGCCTTCTGATCATCTTTTTCCACACCGTCGCCGAAATAATACATGCAGGCAATGTTGTACATGGCAAAATAATATCCTTCATCCGATGCCTTCAGATAATATTCCATGGCTTTGTCATATTCTTTTTTTAACAGATATTCTGTCGCTTTTTCTGTATATTCTTTTCCGTTCATTCTTCTTCATTTAAGTATATAATCTGATATACTTTTCCCCTTTCACTTTTCACTTCTATTGCATTAACATTTTCAATCTTTTCCAGATACGTTAACATTTCTTCCTGAAATGCTTGTGCATCATCACCTGTATACATGAATTCCGCTTTATACGGTCTTTCCTGTTCTATGGAATTCAGAAGTTCTATTAATTCATTCATATCTTTTACAGTGACATGCATCTTTTCATAGACATCATACGGTTCTTCTTCAAGTATTTCATAGATATCCAGATGCTTCTGCGGTATAAACCCCCACTCTTCTTCATAAGGTGTTGTTTCATCTGTCAGCAGCATCGCATAATTCGGCAGATAACAGTTTAAGCTTTTAGTCGCATTGGATTGACCGTATGTAGTACAGGAGACATACCATTTATTATCGAGCTGTACAAGGTTCCATGCATGGTCACCATCTTCACTGACACCGGTTGTTCTGTAACATGGAATACCGATCATATTCAGCAACATTGCATATGCCTTGGCTTTGCCATCGCATACCGCACAATGATTCAGAAATACTCCCTCCAGATAGTATGCCTGTTCTTTGACAAGGTACGTATCTGAAGAATAGGCAGTTTCCGCATCATAATAGATCTCTGTTGTCAGATAATCATAAATCGCTTTGATCTTTTCAAAATCATCCATTTGATGATTGATAAAGGTATGAATGACATTGATCGCCTCATTGTATACTTCTTCCGCAATACTGCCTTCTGCAGGAACAGGTTCATACCCGTTCATGACAAGATAGTATAATTGTTCGGTATTTTCACAATGAATCTTTTCCCGATCCTTGTTTTCCTCAGGATAGGAAGAGTCTCCTTTTTGTTCATAATCAAACGAAGGAACAATCTTTGCCTCAGCTTTGTTCTGTGGCGAAGAGGTTGCAATATCTTTAGAGATGGAATATTTCAAACCGATGATTTTATCTTTTGAGTAATAGCTGTCATCCAGCTGACAGGCATAGACATCAGCAAGATCTGCCATTTGATATGCTTTCTGGTATTCCGTATACGGATTGTAGAACTCTTCCGCATAAGCTCCATCGATGTAAAAGAATACCTTTTCATCTATTCTGTAGAAAGCCAGATAATCCATCACATAAATGAATTCTTCTGTATTATGTATGGTTTCATCCGGTTTCTTTAACTCCTCATCCTGAAGATCATTGATTGTTGTTTTGCCATCCATCACATCATTTTTGATTTCCTGTGCTTTGCAGCCAGTCAAAAGAACACAAAATATAAGAATACATCTGATCCGGTTCATGATATCTGATTCTTTCTCAACAGATCATAGGATAGACACATAGGCTTGTCACTTCGATCATCCCTGACAATTGTTCCGCTGATCTCAAAGCACTCTTCCAGCATGTTTTCGGTAAAAACCTTATCAGGCTCACCATAGTTGAAGATCTCACCGTTCTTCATCGCCAGAAGATAATCGGAATATCTTGAAGCAAGATTCAGATCATGCAGAACCATGATAATGGTTGTCCCCTCTTCTTCATTTAACTTCTTTAACAATTCCAGCACTTCCAATTGATGACATAGATCCAGATATGTGGTAGGTTCATCCAGAAGAATGATGCCTGTCTGTTGTGCCAGAGCCATTGCGATCCACACCCTTTGTCTTTGACCGCCGGAAAGATAAGCGATTTCACGATCCTTGTACATCAGCATGTTGGTGGCTTCCAATGCCCATTCCACGATTTCCTTATCTTCTTTTTTTAATCTTCCCAAACCTGTCTGATACGGAAATCTTCCGTAAGAGACAAGTTCAAAACAGGTCAATGTTCCCGGTGCGTTGGGTGTCTGGGGAAGAATCGCCATTTCCTTGGCAATTTCCTTGCTTCGGGTATTGGAAACATCATTGTCATTGATGATAATTGTTCCTCCGGCAGAAGGGATAATTCTGCCGATCGCTTTTAAAACCGTGGATTTTCCGCATCCGTTTGCACCGATGATCGATGTGATTTTCCCTTTTTCAAAAGCTGCATCAAAATCAGGTACAATGATGGTTTTATCGTAACCGACGGCTAAATGGTTTGTCTGTATAGAATGTGTTGTCATGATTTACCTCGCTTGAATCAGAAGATACAGGAAATACGGTACAGCGATAATGGAGACAAAAATACCTGTAGGCACATTGATAAATATCGATACATTTTCTACCAGGATATTTGCCAGAACAATGATAATAGATGATGTCGCTGCAGCTGCAGGCAACAGAAATCTAGTATCTGTTCCGACAATTCTTCTGGCAATATGCGGACCGATCAATCCCAGGAAAAAGAAATTACCTCCGAAAGCTACCGATGCCGATGACATCGCTACAGCTAAGAATGCCAGCATGGTAAATGAGAATTTCACATTGACACCTAAACCGGTCGCAATATCATAGCCGAGATTGATCGCATTTAGTGTTCTGGCATTCCATATGGCTAATGCACCGAAGATCACTAACCATACGGTTAAAATCAAAATATAATTCCATTCCGTTCCCCACAGTTCACCGGATTGCCATCTCTGAATGAATTCCAGCTGTGTTTCATCCAGTACATACATCGCAAATGTACCGACTGCCGAATAGCATGCACCCATGGCAACACCGGTCATGACCAGTTTGGTGGAAGAGATCGGTTTTTTCTTTTTTGTGCCTAATGCATAAATAATTAACGAAGAAAGAATGCCTCCGATCAAAGCCAGTATCGGTAACAGTACGGGCTGATCGATTTTTCCTGCAATTAACGCAACATATAACGTCACAAACAAAGAAGAACCATCTGCCACACCGAGTGTCCCCGGTGAAGCAAGATCGTTATGGAGTAAAGCCTGCATGATGACACCGCTGGCTCCCATGCCTATGCCTACCAGTATTGCCAGACACAACCTCGGCAGACGGAAATCAAAGATGGCAAGTTTTGCCTTCGGTGTTCCGTTTCCTAAAAAAGTCTGCAATACTTCCAAAGGTTTCAGGGCATACGGTCCCATGCAGCAACCGATCAGAAAGATCACTATCAGCAATACCATCAGCAGAAGAATTCGGATGACTCTTTGTTTGTGTCTCTGTTGCGGTGTCAGGGATTGTTTTCTAGCCATTGAACTGATCTCCTTCCTGTCTTCTTGATACATAGACAAAGAACGGAACACCAATCATGGTAATTAATAATCCAATCGGAAATTCTCTTCCCGGATGGATGGTCTTTGCGACAAAATCAACAACACTGACAAACAGTGCACCATACACACCGCATACAGGAAGAACATATCTGTAATCCGTTCCGACCAGATATCTTGCAATATAGGGGATCATCAGACCGATATAGCCTACGGGACCTATAATAATGACAGCTACAGCGGATAAAATCAGGACAATGATCGTTGAAACCGTTTTGATCAATGTGGTGTTAGCTCCTAAACCTTTGGAAACATCTTCACCGAGATTCATGACGGTTAATGATCTAGCGATAATAATTGAAGCAATGACACCTCCCAGGAAAAAAGGAGCTGCAATATAAATATCCTTCCAGATGGTGTTGGCAGAGCTTCCGCTTGTATAGCGGATCATTTCATTCATCAATCCGTTTTTCAAAATGATTGCGGTTGTTAATGAGGATAATAAGGTGGAGATTGCCATACCTGACAATACCATACGGTCGGAAGTGATTCTTCCTTTTCCTGCATACGCAATCAGATAAATCAGCAATGTAACCATTCCTGCACCTAAGGCAGAAATTCCCATCTTTTCAAATCTTCCTGCACCGGGGAAAAAGGCAAGCACGATGACTACACCTAATGTAGACCCTGAAGAAATACCCATGATACCGGAATCTGCCATAGGATTCTTTGTGGTTCCCTGCATGATTGCACCTGCAATCGACAAAGATGCCCCGACAATCACATCGGCAATAAACCTCGGCAATCGGATGTTTAACACACTGATCTGGGTAAAGTTATCCGGATCAAGGTGAAAGAATGCATTGAAGATTTCCTGCATTTCAATATTGGTTGCGCCATAGCGCAAAGTCAGTATGAGCATGATAAACAGAATGATCAGACCGATGACCATATACAGGGAAAACTTCGCAAAGTTGTTTTTCTTAAGAGAATTCATATTATTCTTTGATTTGTGCTGCTGTCTTTAGTGCACTTAATATCTGTGCATACTGATCATGAAGAAGAATGACACCTTTTTGAGCATATGGTGTGATGTCGATGATACCGACACGGTCTTCTTTTACCGCATCCAGGGATTGCCATCCGACATTCTCTGTTACATAGGTAGAGATTGTATCTTCACCAAAACCGGCATAGATGACAAGATCACCTTCATATTCTTTAAGTTTTTCTGCGGAGATTGCTTCATACGCAATACCGCTTTCATCCTGCATGAATTCTTTTACATTATCCAGTCTCTGCAAACCTGCATAATCATAGATGATGGTATTCATAAACCATCCTCTTTCCGGAGGTATGGTGATAGCTCCCATGTAGGTATAAATGGTTAATGTCTTTTCCTGTAAGCCGAGATTTTTAATTTCATCAACCATTTGATTTGTCTCATTTTCAGCATAAGCAATCAGTTTTTCTGCACTATCCTGTAAACCGAATATTTCGCCGATATAATTTAATCTTGTAGCCGTATCATTGGAATCTGTATACAGAGGAATGGTTGGTGCAATTTTACTTAAGGCAGCAATATTCGCTGTGCTCATTTTCTGATTTACCAGAATCAGTTCCGGTTCATATGCCAGAATTTCTTCCGGAGAAAACGGTGTAGAATCCAGCAATGCAGTTGCATCACCATAGTATTCTTCATAACCGGTAATATCGGTTGTTCCTTCATAAGCTAACAGCGGAATACCAAAGGCGACTACATCCTGTGATCCTGAGATACAGACAATCTTCCTTGTATTCATATTGTAGGTGACTTCATCCCCGTTCAATGTCGTAAAGGTGTTTTCCTTATACTCCTCACCTCTGGTATCTGTCAGGGAAGGAAATCCTTCACTGACGGATGCTGTCGGGGTTGTCTCTTCATTTTGACATCCGCAGACAGCCAGTATCATTGATAAACCCAATAAACCTTTTATGATTTTTTTCATACCTCTTCCTCCTTTTCCTCTGTTGTTTCTTCTTCCTGTTCCTCTGCAGGTTCCGGTTCTGTTTCTTCAGGCTCTTCAATAACTTCTTCCGGAATCATTTCTTGTTCTTCTTCAATCTTTTCTTCCGTTGGCTCTTCTTTATGAATGACCGTCGTCTTTACGGTAATATCTCCCTCAACGGTCAAATCGAAGAATTCCACATCTTCATCTGATTCCAGTATTGCATAATCCTTATCAACGATTGTCTGGCCGTTATGCGTAATTGTCAGATGAACTTCACTGGCCAGGTTATAGACAAAGACGGTTACTTTGGAGCCTTTCTTTACTTCTGTTCCCGATGTGAAATCATCCTTGTTTTTTGATGTCGGATCATATACATGTAAACCGTTTACCGCAGTATTTGTATTTGCTGCAGCTGCACCGTGATCAATTGTTACTGTATAGAAGACTTCTTCCTGTTTCTGTGTAAAGGTAATGGTAAGATCATCCTGTACATCCAAATCAAGCTCTGTTGTTTCTCCTGCAGACAATTCTTTTTCCTGTATGGTTTCTGCTTTGTTTTTGATGGTTACCGTAACATCTTCGTTTGCCTGAATGGATATGGAAGAAATTCCTTTTGTCAAAGAATCTCCATCCTGCATCTCTTTTCCGTTAATTGTCACTTTTCCAAGTGTTCCGTTTTCAATATGCAGATTTACAGATTCATTTTCTGCTTCTGCATATGTCAATGTATATTTCAGATCACGCTTCAGCTCAATCGGCTGTAATCCGCCATAGCTTGCATCATCACTTGCAGGTTTTTCGTCCAGAATGATCTCTTCAATGACTTGCTCATCATTTTCTGCAAAAAGTTTTATTTTTTTATCAGATGCATTGATCAATTGTGTATAAATCAGCATGCCTTCTTCAAAGACATCACCGGATTGAATATCATGGATATTCATCTCTTCATCCAGCCATCTGACATTCAATGTGACATCTTTATTTTGGATTTGATCATCAATGATAATTTCATATCCTTTGAAATAATCCAGTTCAAATGTCAGATCATCTTCCAGTGTGATTGTTTCCAGTCCTCCGTAAGAAGCATCATCATCTTCCGGTTTTTCATCCAGGATGATTTCATCAATGACTTCATCTCCGCTCTTTGCGATGAGTTTGACCTTCTGATCAGAAGTATTGATGATCTGGCTGTAGACAAGCAGTCCTTCTTCAAAAGAATTCCCTGACTGTATGTCATGAATATTCATATCATCATCCACCCAGCGGATATTCAATGTGACTTCTTCGTCTTTGGTATTGTTGATGATATTGACTTTGTATTTTTGAACGGTTTGTTTGATTTCTTTCAACTCTATCAGAACATCTCCGTCCACATTCACTGAGGAGAGGTTATACGACTCTTTCGCTTTCAGGTCTTTTGTGCCGATCTGTTTTCCGTTGACTTTTACGGTGACTGTGACGGGCTTATCTTTATTCACAATGGTAATATTGTGTTTTCCGTTTTTGATATGTGCACCGTTGGCATATGTTTCCTTATCGATTTTTACTTCAGCGAGTTTTGGATTTTTGATCGTTAAGGAAGATGTTTTGGAAACATTCTTTACGACAGAGGAAGTTACTATGATATCCCCTTCCACAACAAGATCAAAGAATTCCACGTCATCATCAGATTCCAGTAAGCCATAATCTTTATCAACAACCGTTTTACCGTTATGCCTGATGTTCAGATGGACAGGACTGGCAAGATTGTAGATATAAATCTTTACTTTAGATCCTAATGGAACTTTTGTACCTGAGGCAAAGTCATCGAGATCCTTGGAATCCGGATCATACACATGCAAGCCGTTAACCGCATATTTTGTATTGGCTTCTGCAGCTTTATGATTGATCGTAATTGTTGCGGTTTCCTTGGATACCGGTTTTTTCTCTTCTTCAGGTTTCTTTTCTTCTTCAGAAGTTGCCTCACCTGCATACTCGAGCACATAGCGCAGATTGCTTCTTAAGATGATGGAGTCAAGACCTCCATAACTTGCATCATCATTTGCCGGTTTCTTTGGCAGTGTTTTACTGCCTGCAGAAGAACCGCCGAGATATGCGCTGATGCGGACAGGCCTGTTGGATGTATTAATCACCTGGCAATAGACTTCCAATCCATCCGGATAGGATTGTCCGGAACTGATATCATGAATATTCAGATTGTCATCCACCCAGCGGATATTCAAAGCGACATCCCCGCCTGTACGTTTGTCAATGGAAATTGTATGCTTGTTTGACGGATCCAGAACAATCTCTTCCTCAACATCGAATGTGATATCTCCTTTGACGGTTATATCTTTGAATGTATGTGATGATCCTGCTTTGATGCTTGCTTCATCCATCATTCTGCCATTCATCATCATGGATACGTTGATGTTTTTGTCTTTGGCTGAAACAGTAAAGTCATATGCTTTTCCCACTTCCAGCTCATCTGTTTTTGTATCAGGTTTAACAGAAACAGAAGCAAGCTTATTGTTGGAGACTGTGACCTTGGCAGAACCTTCTGTCTGTACCTCTTCGGCAACGGTTGTTCTGACCTCAAGATCACCTTCCAATGGGAACTCAAAGAATTCCACATCCTCATCCGATTCCAGTATGGAATAGTCTTTATCAGCGATGATTTCTCCGTTATGAATAATTGTCAGATGAACTTCACTGGCAAGGTTATAGACAAAAATGGAAACATTTGTACCATTGGGCAGTTCCACACCGGATATAAAATCATCCAGATCTTCAGAGGTTGGATCATACACATGCAAGCCATTTACCGCATATTGTGTATTGGCTTCACTTGCCCCGTTTTCTATCGTTACAAGGCATAGATTGTTTTCCTTCCGGATAGCAGCTGCCTCTTCTTCACTGACTGGTTCTTCCTCTTTGGCAGATGCATTCTCAACGACTTTTTCATCCTTTTCTTCATTGATGTCAGTGTCATTTGTCTGACATCCTTTTATGCCGAAAATTGCTAAAACAATCGCTAAAATGATCGCTATGATGCCGGTATTTCTTTTTGTCTTTTCCATAAATACCCCCAAAATGCACCCTTATTTATAACATAGCCAAAAATGTTTGTCAGTAAAAAGTTAGTCTTATCTAATCAAATGTTAGTTTTTTCTAACTATTTGTCAAAAACATAAAAAAAAGCCAATGAGGAAACCGATAAAACCTCATCATCTCTTTTTGTAATATATCTTCGTTTACAAGATACGTACCACTAATATAGTATCATATAAAATAGTATTTTCAACAGTGTTCAAATTCTTTCTTTGTGGACCTCCTTTCCTACACTGATGCCTAGAGGAAGAGGAGGTTCACAATAGGATTTCAGGCATTCCGAAATAATTCCGGTTCTGTTTTTAAAAGAATGTCTACCAGGACCTTATAATCCAGATACTGAACGCCATAGTTGCCGTTATATATTTTTGTTGCGAGCTTACTGTGGTAATAAATATTCATTGCTTCTTCATAAGACAGCTTCTTCGTTTCTGCAATATATGCAATGATTCTTTCTTCCAGATTCTCCTGATAAATTTTTTCCAGTATATCGTCATTCATAATTGAACCTCCAAAGAAGATTGGAATAAAAGAAGCTGATCTATTGCTTTTTGTGTGACGAAACAAGCCTGATCATATGTTGGATACACTTTGATCTCTTTCAATGCTCTCTCTTTGTCCCAAATACCTGTTCGGTACATATCAACAACCCTGAAAATACGATCATCGGCAACTTTCCCATAAATCACATCATATTGTTGATATTCAGTGCTTCCATTTCTACATTCACAAACAAAATCTATCCATTCCAGCAAATCCGGTTCAAATGATTTTATATGTAAACCATCTGTTTTAGCGTTCATTTCATAAACACTGACAATTCCCTTCTCATATCCGAAAAGGTCTGCCTTTCGTTTCGCCCACCTTTCAGCCTGCTCCTGAACAGACCTTTTCCAAAATCAAGTGCTCGAAATGAATGATTTACATCCGGTTTTTCAACAGTCATTACAGAGCCATGATATACGTTCATATTTTCACTCCTCTGATCTGAAGATACTCCTTGATATCTTCCACAATATAATCTGTTCCCTGTGTATGAAGAATGTCATAATGCGGAACAAGATAATGATCTATGCAACCTGTTTTTTGAAGTAATTTATAGATATCAGATGGCATTTTATGCCATTTATTTGCACATGCATGAATCATATACACTACAAAGGAAAAAGATTCTTTATTCATAATCAAGGTAAGCGGTAAAGTAGACCCGCCTATGAAATGAGCCTGAAATCCTCTATCCTATATATGCAGGAGGCAGAGGATGATAAACAGAGAGTATCGAAAATACGACGTGGACTGGGAAAAAGAGATAGAGGAATTCAAATCCTC
>JAFYCG010000370.1 GCA_017539825.1 Solobacterium sp.
AAACTGAGTCTTGTTCTGGTGGATGGTTCAAAGAACAAAGATGCAAGCTTCTTTCTTTTACAGCTTTCGGCGTATTTGTCAGGATTTTCGATAATGTCATTGGCGACTTCAATCAGCTCATCAATTTCTTCTATCGATAAATCCAGTATGTTAATCAGGCTGCGCATCCTATGCCTCTTTTTTAATCCAGCTTTCGTCTGAAGGATTGTTTCTGAAAGCAATCAGTCTTTCAATATCCTCTTTGGCGATATATCCCAATTCACCGGCAACTTCAGCAATAACATCAAAATTTGTCAGGGAGACATTCTTTACATTCGCTGCAGCAAGTCTGTCCAGACCTTTCTGCATGCCATAAGTAACGATGGATACAATACCCAGAACTTCCGCACCTGCTTCTCTGAGAATATTGACGACATCAATGACACTTCCCGCTGTAGAGATTAAATCTTCTACTACAACAACTTTCTGTCCCGGTTTCAGTTCTCCTTCGATCTGGTTCTTTCTGCCATGATCCTTGGAACCTGCTCTGACATATCCCATAGGCATGCCGAGAATATGTCCGGTAATAGCTGCATGGGCAATACCTGCAGTAGATGTACCCATCAATACTTCTGCTTCCGGATATTCTGTCTTGATGACTTCTGCCAATCCGTTCTCTACATCATTTCTGACTTCCACATTGGTTAATGTCAAACGGTTATCACAGTATACAGGACTCTTAATACCGCTTGCCCATGTAAACGGTTCATTCGGTCTGAAAAAGACGGCTTTAATCTTCAATAAATCTGCTGCGATTTTCTTCTGCATTTTATCTCTCCTTAGTCATTTACAAATTCTGCAATACATCTTGCATAAGCTGCCTGCGGATCAGCAGCTTTGGTGATCGGTCTGCCTACTACGATAAAGTCAGAACCGATCTTCTTTGCCTGTTCCGGTGTCATGACTCGCTTCTGATCACCTTTGTCATTATCCGCAAAACGGACACCCGGTGTTACTGTCAGGAATTCTTTTCCACCTGCTTCATGAACTTTTCCTGCTTCAAGCGGAGAACATACCACACCATCAAGACCTGCATTTTTCGCTGTTACGGCATAATGCATAACTACCTGATCAATCGGTTCTTTGATCAGAAGATCTCTTTCCATGCTTTCCTGATCTGTGCTGGTTAATTGTGTTACCGCAATCAATAACGGTCTTGTACCGTCTTCTCTTGTCAAGCCTCTTAATGCAGCTTCCATCATTGCGGTTGTTCCTGCCGCATGCAGATTGACCATGTCAACATTCATTCTGCTTAAAACACGCATAGCCTTTTCCACTGTGTTAGGAATATCGTGGAGTTTTAAATCCAGGAAGATCTTATGTCCTCTTTCTTTGATTTCCTTGACAATTTCCGGTCCTTCGGCATAGTACAATTCCATGCCGATCTTTACAAATGGTTTCTTATCACCAAATTTGTCCAGAAAATCCAGTACTTCTTTTTTGTTTGAAAAATCCAAAGCAACAATGACATCTCTATCCATTTATGATACCTCCTGTTATTTCACGGATATTTTCGATTCCCAGGTTATCTAGTACACCCGGTAATTCCTCTATGATTTTTTTACATGCATACGGATCAATGAGATTTGCTGCACCTACTTCTACTGCTGTTGCTCCGGCAAGCATCATTTCCACAACGTCTTCTGCACAGGTGATGCCACCCATGCCGATCACCGGAATCTTTACCGCATGAGCAACCTGATAAACCATGCGCAAGGCTACCGGGAAGACTGCCGGTCCGGACAGACCTCCTGTAACATTTCTGATAATCGGTCTTCTTGTCTTTAAATCAATGCGCATTCCCATCAGTGTATTGATTAAGCTGATGCCATCTGCACCATTGTCTTCACATGCTTTTGCGATAGATACGATATCTGTCACATTGGGAGATAGTTTAATGATGACCGGTTTAGTGGTAACTGCTTTAACAGCTTTCGTGATCTTTCCTGCCTGTACAGGATCCGTTCCGAAACTCATTCCTCCGCCATGGACATTCGGACAGCTGATATTGACTTCGATCCAGCCTACCTGCTCTTCTTTATCCAGTAAAGAGGATACATATACATATTCCTCTTCAGAGAAGCCGGAGACATTCGCCATGACTTTCTTATGGAAACATTGTTTTAATTTCGGTAATTCCTCACTGATAACTTTTTCCACACCCGGATTCTGCAGACCTACCGCATTCAACATGCCACCGGTGGTTTCTGCAATTCTCGGTGCAGGATTGCCGAATCTCGGTTCTTTTGTGGTTCCCTTAAAAGAGAATGTTCCTAAACAATTAATATCGTAGAATTCTGCAAATTCATAACCGTATCCGAATGTGCCGGAAGCAGGAATAATGGGATTATCCAGTTCTATACCACAGAGATTTACATTTAATCTTCCCACAGTAAATCCTCCTTCACAAATACCGGTCCTTCTTTACAGACTCTCTTATTACCTGACTTTGTCTTCATGGAACAACCCATGCATGCACCAAAGCCACAACCCATTCTTTCTTCCAAACTGAACTGTCCACTTGTCTTTGTATTCTTATAGATACTCTTCAACATCGGCATCGGTCCGCATGTATAGAAATATGAGTAGTTCAGATCTTTTAATGCTTCCGTGACAAAACCCTTTATGCCATAGGAGCCGTCTACTGTCGTTACAAATACCTTTGCTCCAAGTGCTTTGAATTCTTCTTCATAGAAGATCTCTTCTTTTGTGTTGAAGCCAAGGATGACGGTAACATCTTTTCCTTCTTTGATTAACTCTTTTGCGAGTTTATAGAGTGGCGGAACACCGACACCGCCGCCGATCAGAACCGGATTCTGTCCGCTTAAAGCCAGATCATATCCGTTTCCCAAATCGGTAAGAATATCCAGTGTTCCCTCTTTCATCTGTGACAGTTCTTTGGTGCCTTTGCCAACGGCCTTATAGATGATGGTGATACTGTCATCATCCGCATCACATACAGAGATCGGTCTTCTCAAAAACAAACTGTCTATTTTCACATTCACGAACTGGCCGGGGAGAATCTTTTTCGGATTCTCTCCTTTCAGCTTCATCTGATAAACCGTATCTGTTAACGGTTTATTCTCTGCAATCTGATAGATACCCTGATGCATATTTACTCCTTATGCATCAATTGTGGAAACCTTCAGTGTGATCTCTTCCAATACATCCAGCAATGCTTTAACTGTATCCAGAGAAGTAAAGATTGTTGTGTTGTTTTCTACTGCACACATTCTGATCAAGGCACCGTCATTTGCCTCATCGGCAGAACGCATATGTCTGGTGTTGATCACATATGCGATATGTCCCTGTCTGATTGCATCTGGAATATCATTCGGATCTTCACTGATCTTCTTGCGGATGTGTGTACGGATACCGTTCTTCTTCAAGAAGTTCGCAGTACCTCTTGTCGCTTCAATGTTGAAGCCCAGGTCATAGAATCTTCTGATTAACGGTAATGCTTCTTCCTTATCATCATCGCTGATTGTCAGAAAGACAGTACCGTAA
>JAFYCG010000371.1 GCA_017539825.1 Solobacterium sp.
GCCCTTGTCGCTTCCAGACCATCCATTTCCGGCATACGCATATCCATCAGAATCGCATCATAATAACCCGGTTCATGGTCTGCAAACTTTTCTACGGCAATTCTGCCGTTTTCCGCTACATCTGTCTGTATTTCTTTCATCGAAAGAACCATGACCATGATTTCAGCATTGACAGCCATGTCTTCAGCAAGAAGTATTCGTCTGCCCTGCAGATCCGCTGTCTTTTTATCCAGCAATTCATTTTTCCTGCGGAAAGCTTCCCTGAATTCCTCCATGACACTGCCGGCAAAAAGCGGTTTGGCAACGAATGTATCAACACCTGCTCCTTTTGCTTCATCGGCAATATCATCCCAGTTAAAGGAAGTCAGTATGATGATCGGTGTTTCATTGCCGACAATGGAACGAATCATCCTGGTTGTTTCTACACCGTCTATTTCAGGCATGCGCCAGTCGATCAGGATCAGGTTGTAATCCTCTCTGCGTCCGTGACGGATTCTGACCTTGTCAATGCCTTCCCATCCGGATTCCGCTGTTTCACAACTGATGCCGATCTGTCCGAGCACGATTTCTGCATGTTCCAGAGCAATTCTGTCATCGTCAATCACAAGGACACTTAAATCAGAGAGATTCAGTTCACTGTCATTGTTTTCCGCTGCTTTTCTGTCGGATTCCCCGAGTGTAACAGTAACCGTGAATACAGTTCCCTTTCCCTTTTCGCTTTCCACCTCGATATGCCCGTTCATCAGTTCAACAATACTCTTTGTGATCGGCATGCCAAGACCTGTACTTCCATACGTGCTTGTTGAAGAAGAGTCTTCCTGGCTGAAGGCATCAAAGATATGGGGAAGGAATTCCTTGCTCATGCCGATTCCCGTATCCCGGATCACAAATTTCAAAACAGCCTTATTGTCATAGCGTGTGCCTTCCTCTATGAGGAAGAAAACACTTCCTCCTTCCGGGGTGAATTTCACCGCATTACCGAGAATGTTAATCAGCACCTGTTTCAGTTTCATGATATCGCCGATATAGTAATCGTCAATCTTCCCTTTGATCTTACAGTCGTACTGCAATCCTTTGTCATGGCACTGGCCGCTGATCATCGTATTGACCTGTTCAAGTCCCTTGGCAAAAGAGAATTCCTCGTTTTTGATTGTCATGCGTCCTGATTCAATTCTGCTCATGTCCAGAATGTCATTAATGATACCCAGAAGATGTTGGGCTGAGTCGCCGATTTTTTCCAGATATTCTTTGACTTTGTCACTTGCGGAAGGTTCATTCATAGCAATGTTGTTCAAACCGATAATCGCATTCATCGGTGTACGAATCTCATGGCTCATATTGGAGAGGAAAGCGGTTTTAGCCTTATTGGCATGTTCTGCCATGGCAAGGGCATCCTTCAGCGCTTCCCTGCTTTCCGCAAGTTCGGTTATTTGTTTCTTTTCTCTTTCCAAAGCATATTCCAGTTCACGGCGATATTCTTCTTTTTCATCTTCCATGACAAAACTGTGCAGAAGACATGTTCCTAACATATATCCCATTGCATAAAACGGTAACAGAGGATAGAAGACCTGTATGCCGATTAACAGTACCATTGCAATGCCAAACAGTCCGACTGTCATATGACGATGTTTGATTGCCCCTTTGGATACGGAAGTAATCCGCAAGGTATAAAACGAAGTCAAAAGAAACAGAAGGATCTGAATAGCGAGTGTGATATATCTTGCCGTACCGGCATGATAGCTTCCTGTTTCATCCAGCCAGAAAAGTATCGGATAGAAGAAATTGATACCAACAACAAGCACTACAAAGAACAGGAAAATTCTTCCGGCATATGACAAGAAAACACCGAAATTTGTTTTTTCCCCTAAATAGGTGATGACATACCTTGACCACAACATCACTGCTGCAGCCATAGATATAAAATGGATGGCTGTATCAATATACAGTAATACGGTTAAATGATGGGAATCCAGAATCCCCCACAGCATATCTGTAATGTAGTAAGCCATGACACCCATCAAAAATGTGCGATAGTTTCTCTGAATTTCTGTTAAACCCGATTTGTCCTTTGGCCATAGCACATCCCTGTTAATGATGAGCAGTATGATCGCTGCAAGTATTCCGATGATCGAATAGGTCATACTCTTTTCCTCCTGTAATGAAGATCAGATTTTGAAAACCTGCCCTTCAACACTGTTTTATCTGTTAATCTGCTTCTGCAGTTCAGCTGCCAGCAGAACCGGATTAAACGGTTTGGCGATATGTCCGTTCATTCCTGAATTCAATGATTCCCTGATATCTTCTTCATAAGCATTTGCACTCATGGCAATAATCGGAAGCTTCTTTGCATACTCACTGTCAAGACTTCTGACAGCTTTTGTGGCATCATATCCGTTCATCACAGGCATCTGAATATCCATCAGAACAGCATCATAATAGTTGTCACCTTTTTCAATAATCATCTCAAGACCATTTCTGCCGTTAACAGCCCGGTCCACTTTGATTCCGTATTCTGATAGTACCATAATGGCAATCTCTGCATTAATATCATTGTCTTCTACTAATAGTATCTGTTTTCCATTCAGATCAATTGGCTCTTCTACCTCTTTGCTGTCTGCATCTGAAGAATCGCTTTGCTTCATTTCCTGCCATGGAAGATCCATTGTCACAACAAATTCCGATCCTTCCCCAAGCTTGCTGGTGACATTGATCTCACCACCCATCAGATTGACAAGACGTGCGGTAATTGCCATGCCAAGTCCTGTTCCCTGGATCTTGTTGATGGTGGAATTTGTTTCTCTGGAGAAGCTTTCAAAAATATGCGGCAGGAAATCCTCACTCATGCCTATACCGGTATCACGGACAGAAAAACGGAACCTGCTCTTGTGAGCAGACAGCTCTTCAGCCTCTTCAGCCTTTATTTCAATTCTTCCGCCTTCAGGTGTATATTTCACGGCATTACCGGTAATGTTAATCAGAATCTGTTCCAGACGTACTTCATCCACAACTACATACGGATGTCTGATTGAATGAACATCATAACAGATATCCAGTTTCTTCCGACTGGCTTGTGATCTTGTTATATCGGCAATATTATCAAATACCTGAAGCAGGTTGCATTCATTTTCGTTCAGCTGTACTTTGCCGCTTTCAATCTTGGACATATCCAGGACATCATTAATCAGGGATAAAAGATAATGGCTTGAAGTAGCAATCTTGCCAAGGGAATCCTGAACCATTTCCTGATTATCCATATGAGATAATGCAATGTTTGTATAACCGATGATGGCATTCATCGGTGTACGGATATCATGAGACATGCTGGAAAGAAAATTACTCTTGGCTTTGTTCCCCTTTTCCGCTTCATCCCTTGCCTTTTCCAGGATGTTTCGGATCTCTTCCTCTTTTTCCTGCAGTTTTGTAATATCTTGTCTTGCAATAATGAACTCTTTCACTTTTCCGCTGTCATCGCGGGAAATCACAATGAAGTTATAGGTAAACCACTCTTCATCGGAGATCGGCGCATGCAGATTATAGGAGATGATGTTTTTTCCCTGATTCATCTGTTCACTCAGATAATCAAAGGATATCAGTTCAGCTGCTTCCCTTCGTTCGTTTTCATCAGGAAAACGTTTTAACAGGTCATTGATGAACAGCTCATAATCTCCGTCATTGGGAATATGGCCGACATCCGGCATTCCTTCAATATAGTGATAGGTACGTGTTGCTGCATTGACAACGACAAAGTTTTCAAACAGCCGCGACATCGCAAAATGGATATCATTGGAGTTTTTCGTTTCTTCAAGAAGCTTTTTCTTCTGTACGAGAAAACGTACAGTGTTATATATTCCGGCTGCCAGAAACAGTCCGATCAGACATACCAACAATACCATACCGTTCATGCTGGCATTGCGGATCATCATCTGATAAGCCTCAGTTGGAAAATTCAGAACGAGGAAAAAGTCTGAATCCTCCCCGAGATAAGATACCGTGCCGACGGTTGCATTGTTATTATCAAGATACTTATACAGAGTGTTGCCGCGTTGTGCAAAAGCATTTCTGACATTCTCCATATCCTTTTCATCCGCAAAAGAGAACTCGGATAATTCTTTAATGAAATTTTCGGCATTCGGATCAGTTCCCGTACTGTAAATGATTGTACCGTCCTGATAACATAGAAGCTCATCACATTTATAATCAAATATGGAAATATCCAGAAGATTGTCAATGAAGGATTCTCCATAAAAACCTACCGCAATACCGGCAATCTCACCATTCTGATAAACGGGGCTGTAAAAACCGATCTGACGTTCACTCGTTACCTTGGAATCAAGAATATAAGATATGCCGGTTATACCGGTAACACCCTGCTTAAAGTATTCACGCTCTTTGACATTTGCCGCAATGACTTTTTCCCCTGTTGTATAATCACGTCCATACCGGTCAATAAAACGGAGATAATTAAACGCAAATCTTTTTTCATATGTTCGTAATATGTTGGCAACTTTCTCCACTTCCTGCTGATCGATCTGATCATCAGGCACATTCAGTTTTGATGTATCTACATCCTGATTCAGAAATGCGGTTTCCAAAACAATGGCAGAGGATTCAATATAGGACAGGTTTTCTTCAAAAAGATCTTTGAAAAGCACAGCTTTCTGATGAGCAATGTCACTGATGTAGTTTTCATTCTGATGTCTGATTCTCTTTACATTGGAGTGATAAAAAAGAACAAATGAAGTGATAATACCTGCAATCAGCAGAACAATACTGATCAGATTGGCAAGGGAATTTCTGTTTCCTGTCTTTACATTATTCATCCATATTCCTCCGGCGCGATGTGCAGAACATCGTCAATTGTTTTTATCATCATATCCAGGTCAATCGGTTTATGCAGAATCCTAATCTTCTGAAGGCATCAGCTGTCATGGTTATAGATAACCATTATTCAGAAATCTACAGCCGTTTTCCGGAACTGCTTTATCAGGTAAAAATTTGTAGCCGATCACCAATGTATCAAGAGTGCTTTTGACAATCACGGTTTACAGAGCACCCGTCTGGTGAAGGAATGTTGTGACCGGCATGAGGAATGAGCACCGTTCTGCCGGTTTGTTTAAGATTTACGGGTTAAGAAATTGTTGCTTCAATGCGAAAAAATCGTAACATCTAACAAATGAAACTGCAACATATTGCCAGCTTTTTGTAACAGATTACATTTTATTCATGAGTTAAACAGAACTTCCGCAAGTGTCTGCATGAGAATACTGATATCGACAGGTTTGGCTATATGCCCCTGCATGCCGGCTTTTTCAGCCGCATCAATATCCTCCTGGAAGGCATTTGCGGTCATGGCAATCACCGGAATCACTGCTTTTCTCTGGTCTTCCATACTTCGGATCATTCTTGTTGCTTCATATCCATCCATGACAGGCATCTGTATATCCATCAGAATCACATCGTAGTAATCTGCTTCGGCAGCAGAAACCATTTCTGTAGCAATCTTTCCGTTTTCGGCTGTTTCTACCGTAAAACCGGCTTGTTCCAGTATCATTTTTGCAATTTCCATATTGATCATGTTGTCTTCCACAAGAAGTGCGCGCTTTCCTGTGAAATCAACATCTTCCTTCTGTACATTCTTCTGTCCGGAACCTTCGTCGGATTCCTGCACATCTTTCTGATCTGCCAGCCGGAATTTCAGACGAACAATCACCTCGGTTCCGTTTCCCGGTGCAGTCAGCACCTCAATGGTTCCGCCCATCAGATCAATAATACCCTTGGTGATAGACATGCCAAGACCGGTTCCTTCAATCCCGCTGACAGTGGATGTACGTTCTCTTTCAAACGAATCAAACAATTTTTCGGCAATAAATCATCTTTTGCAGAAGTGTGATGGGATGAGGTAATGAATCTTGATAGATGATATAATATGGTGGATCTAAACAGATCATGCTAATGAGCCAAGCCGGGTAGTTGTGCATTAGCGATGTGGTAGTCCTTCGTACAAC